>JAKBCQ010000049.1 GCA_021807585.1 Planctomycetota bacterium
TAGAACGGTCTTCGGTCCGGGCCCCTGATAACCGCCGTAAAGTCCGTTCACGTCGCATGTCGGCCGCGCCCATTTCCGCTCGATCGTCGTATACCCCGCCTCGCCGACCAGTTCGGTCACTCCCAAACTCGTACGATATTCCTCCTCGGAGAACGGCAATTGCGCGAACTGAGCCCGCTCCCAATCCGCAAGCGGAACGACCGAGTCGTAAAAACCATCGATCGAGATCCGGCCGTCGCTCGCCTTGAGACTCGCCAGTATGACCGCGAGCGCGTTGCAAGGGTTCGCGACGGCGCCCCCGTACATCCCCGAATGAAGATCGCTCCGCGCTCCCTGAACGATCAACTCGTAATACGCCAAACCCTTCAACCCGTAGGTGATCGCGGGCGTACCGGGAGCGAATTGACTCGTATCCGAAATCACCACATAATCACAAGCGAGTTTCTCGGAATTTTTGGAAACGAATTCGTCGAGATTCGCGCCGCCGATCTCTTCTTCTCCCTCGATCAACACCTTGACGTTGATCGGCAGCCCCCCCGTCGTCTTGAGCCACGCCTCGAGCGCCTTCAGGTGAGTGAACATTTGACCTTTATCGTCGGTCGCTCCGCGAGCGTAAAGGTTTCCGTCGCGTTCGGTCGGCTCGAACGGCGGCGAAAGCCAAGGCTCGAGCGGTTCGGCGGGCTGAACGTCGTAATGTCCGTAAATCAGAACCGTCGGTCGCCCCGGAGAATCGAGCTTTTCACCGTAGACGATCGGATGCCGTTTGGTTTCGACGAGCTCGGCGGCGATCCCCGAGGCGCGGAGGTCGTCGCGGACGAACGACGCGGCTCGTCGCGTGTCGGCGTCGTGATCGGGCTGCGCGCTCACGCTCGGAATCCGGAGCAACTCCTTGAGCCGATTCTCGAACCCGCGCTTGTTAACGGCGAGATACGCCTCCACCCGCTCGATCGTCATAACTATCAATCCTTTATGTTTACGAACATGCAATCACTCGTTTAATGACGAGTGAATTTCCTTATGCGAATCCGCGTCCCCGGGGCCGCGCTCAACCGATTGATCAAGGCGCGGCCGCGGTCGATCCGCTCGATCAAGCCGCGGTCGCCGCACGATAGGGGAATCGGAGCGCCGATTCAAGCCGATTCGGCGTGATCGACGGGGGGATAATCGAGGTTGTCGACCCCTTCGAGCGGACCGTCGGCGTCGGCGAAACGATCGATCGCAACTCCCGCTCCCCGCGCCAACGAAACATAAAGCCCGCACAACGGCGTGTCTTTGGGATAACTGAGATGACGCCCCGTCGCGATCGCTCCTCCCCCACGTCCCGCGACGACGATCGGCAAATCGTGCGGACTGTGCGCATTGCCGTCGCTCAAACCCGATCCCATCAACACCATCGAACGATCGAGCAACGTCCCGTTCCCCTCCTTGATCGCCCGCATCTTGCCAAGCATATAAGCATATTGCTCAAAAAACCAAGTACCGATGCGTTGATATTGTTCGAGTTTGCTCTTCTCGCGTTGGTGGTGCGACATCTCGTGATTCCCCCCCTTCACACCCTTGAGGAACGAGAAGTTTTTGTTGCTGACCGAGTTGCCGAACATGAAGCTGGCGACGCGGGTCGAATCGGTCTGGAACGCGAGAACGATCAGATCGAGCATCAGCCGAACGCTCTCGGTGTGATCGAGCGCTCGTTCGTGAAGCCTGCCGGGGTCGTGGTTGTAAACGTCGACGCGACCTCCAAGAGCCTCGACGTCTTTCCGCGCCTGGGGATCGTCGCGGTATTGAGCACGACGGCCGCTCGCCTCGAACGCGATCCGTTTCTCGACGGCGCGCACCGAATCGAGATATTCGTCAATCTTACGTCGATCATCGATTCCGATTTGATTCTTAAGCGCGCCGGCGTCGTCGAGAACGAGGTCGAGGACGCTGCGGTCGTCGTCGATTCTCCCTTTGCGGTCGCCCGCGCTCGATCGAAACAGCCGGTCGAACGCGAGCTTGGGATTGAGCTCGCGCGCCAGAGGAGTCGTCGGGCTCGACCATGATATATGAGCGCCATAAATGCGCGTGTATCCGACAGCGACGTCGACCCCCGTCGACACCGGCTCGACGCTCAATTCGAGCGACGGCAGCGGAGTGAGGTGACCGAACTTACGCGCCACGAGTTGATCGAGCGAGATCCCTCCTGAATTGAGATCGGCGCCCGTCGTCCTGTGGATCGTCGTCCCCGTGAGGAACGCCGCGTCCTTCACGTAATGACCGTCGCCGGTATCGGTCGCCTTGTTCGTCAGGTTCGTCAGAACGAGGATCTCGTCTTTCAGGTCGGCAAGCGGCGACAGCGTGGGCGAAAGCTCAAAATTCACCCCGACGCCTGTCGGATGAAAAGTCTTGGGGGCGACTCCGTTGGGGAAGAACAGGCACGCCAGCCGAATCGGCGACGCCGTCGCGTCGACAGCCGCGGGCGAGGCCGCGACGATCGTTTTCATCGCGTCCAAAAGCGGCAACCCCAGCGCCACGCCGAGGCCCCGTAAAACCGTTCGCCGCGTGATCGGATTGTTCTTCCGGCTCATCGTTTACCTCGATTCCCGTTCGGAGACGCGTCGCTTCGATACCGAAATGGATAACTCTTAACAATCTCGGCCACAAGCGTGCGACCGCCGTAGCCGTTTTCCTTGAGCTTCGCCGTTATCGATTTAATCGTCCGCATATCATAATATTCGACGCCGCGGCGAATCGCGTACGAAAGCAACCTTCGCGTTACGTTCTGAAGGAACAGGTCGGTCCGTTTTTCATCAAGCAAGATTTTTTTCAGCTCGCCCGGCCCCTTGAATTTGAGCCCTCCGGGAAGCTCTCCCGCGTCGTCGATCGGTTGATCGGCGATTTTCGACCGCTTCCGCCCGATCGGATCGAACGATTCAAGCCCGAAACCGATCGGATCCATCTTCGCGTGGCACGACGCACAATTCTCGTCTTTCCGATGTTCCTCAAGGCTTTGACGAAACGTGCGCCCTTTCCGCGGACGATCGTCCTCGGGAAGCGTTTTCACCATCGGCGGCGGGGGAGGGGGGGGAGTACCCAGCAGCTCCTCAAGCACCCATTTGCCACGCAAAACCGGGCTCGTTCGCCTCGGATACGATGTGAACGCCAAAACCGACGCCATCCCCAATACCCCGCCCCGATCGGCGTCGGTCAATTTCACCCGGCGAAACGCGGGACCCGATACCCCGTCGATTCCATAATGCTTCGCCAATTTCTCATTCACATACGTGTAATCCGAATCGAGCATCTGAATCAACGAATGATTTTCACGTAAAAGCTCGTGAAAGAACACGATCGGCTCCTCGATCATGGCGTCGCGCAGCTCGGCGGAATAGCCGGGAAAAAGGCCTCGATCGGGCTCGACCGCGTTCGCCAACCCCGCGACACGGAGCCACTGGCCGACGAAATTCTTGGAGAGCGCCTTCGATCGGGAGTCGGCGAGCATCCGCTCGACCTGCTTCTCAAGCGTCGAATCATCGTTGAGCCGGCCCGCCGAGGCGAGATCGAACAGCTCCTGATCGGGCATGCTCGACCATAAAAAGTAAGAAAGCCGGCACGCGAGTTCGTAATCGGAAACGGGATAAGGCTCGGAACTTTCGCGCCTCCGCTCAACCAGATAAACGAAATGCGGCGAAACAAGCACGCCGCGGAGCGTCTTCTTCACCGCCTCGTCGTACTTCGATCCCGCCGTCGTAAATTTCTCATACAATTTGATATATCGATCGATTTCGGAGTCGGCGACGGGGCGGCGAAACGCCTTGAAGGCGAACGCCGACACGCACATGCGCGCCGCGGCTTGTCGTTCGGCTTCGGTTGCGGTTTCACCGGGTCGAGCGATCAAATAGCGACCCGGTTCGGCTTTGTCGAGAATATCGACCGCTGCGTCGAGGTATTTTTCGAGGAGGATCGGCGGCAAAAAAAGGGTCGAAGCGTTGTTGTCAAATCCCTCCCCGCCTCCGCCGTCGGGAGGAAAACGATCCGCGGGACGGTCGTCGACTCCGAGCAGATCGCGGATCGTGTTATTATATTGCTCGCGTGTAAGCCTTTGAATCAAGGAAGGACCGGGATCGTTCACGTGCTCGATCGCGTCGAGGATCGCTTGAACGTCGGAGCATGCCGCCTGACGTTCGTCCTCGGTCGGCTCGGGTTTCCCCTCGGGGGGCATCGTCCGTTCGGAAAGCGCGTCGACGACCTGAAGCCATGTTTCAGGGTCGCTTTCAATCGACTTTTGATCGCGAAATTTGGCGAGGTTGATCCCCCCCTTGGGCTTCTTTTCGCCGTGACAATCGACACAGTATTTCGCGACGACGGGACGGACGCGGCGGTCGAAATCGTGACCCGGGGAACCGGCGGCGCATACGCGATTCGGCGTCGACGCGAGCGTCGCAACAACGAATGCCAAGCCGATGATCCAAACGTTTCGTCGCATCGGGGGGGACGTTCCATTAAGGTTCTCGGGGAAGCGAGAAACCCGGCGGGCGAGGAATCTTCAAGCATTCGATCGCGAGAAAACAAGCGTTGAACGTCAGGCTTCTCGACGACGTTTTTCATTGTATCGGCGCCGAAAGCGCGCGACAATCCATTTCTCAGAGCGATACCGGGTCCGTTGAGAATGTGCCGCCGGCCGCGCGGAAATCTCCGGCTCAAAACCCGGTTCATCAGGAGATCGGGTTCAAATGGCGACCGATTTCGCGTTCATTGATCGGCTCGATCCGCGCGACCTTGACGCGATCGAACGGCTCGGTCCGATCGTCGTCGCGTGCCGGGGCAGGTCGCCGTTTCAAGCGTCGGAACCGATCGACTTGAATCCCCAATCACGCTTGTATAAATTAACCAGGATATTACGATATCCACTATTCGTTTTTGCGGCTTTCATCGCCGCGTTCGCATTATCAGGGCCGATCATGCTTGTCGGAATCATTCTAGCCGATCATGGATTTAATGAGGTTTATACGATCATCGCCTGGGCCGCGGCTGCCGCGTTCGGGTTCGTTTGGCTTTTGATTGTATTCTTCAAAAAGCCGACCCGTTCGCCGCTTGTTTTGCACGAGAATGGGTTTCGCTATCGAAAACGGCTCGTGAAGTTCAACGAATCGAAGGCGATCGTTTATGGATTTATTCCTTCCCGATTCATGCGATTGTTTTACTCATATCATCGTTTCGCAAGTCGATTTCTGGCCGAGAGCCGTCAATTCATGGAGAACATGGAACGTGCACAAGCGTCTTCGCTGACGTTTTATCTCGATGACGGCGATTTTTTTTCGGCGCCGGCGATCGCCATTCGCGTCGAGACCGAGGATTTCGAAGCGTTCCTCGAAGGCGCGAACGCGCGCCGGCCCGAACTGTTCGACTGGATGAGGGTCGACGTTACGGCTTTCGATCCCCGCGTCGAGCAACCCCGATGCGATTGACGACGAATCGCTCCGAAACGACCCGATGACCGATCTAACATCATTACAAATGTACAATAAATCGAAGAATCGCCTTCACACCGTCTCGCTCGCCCGAACCTTGCCGAGCGCTCGATCGACCCCCAGCCGAAAGATGATCTCGAGCGCCTTGATCGCCTCCATCTTGTTGATCTTCGACATCCCCGATCGCCTGTTCTCAAACAAAATCGGCGTCTCTCCCATCCGGCACCCCGCGACGCGACACCAAAACAATATCTCCTCCATGAACGAATAACCCCGCGAACGTACCCGGTTAAAATCGATCCGCGCCAACTTCGAAACCCGATAACACCGGAACGACCCGCTGTTGTCCTTCGTCTTCAATCCCAAAAAGATCTTTGAATAAACATTAATTCCTGTGCTCATAAACTTGCGTTTAAAATTGAATTCCCCTTCGACTCCGCCGCCGGGGACGTAGCGCGAGCCGATCATCACGTCGTGATCCTTCATCCCGGCGACGAGCGCGGGTATGAAGCGGGGCGGATGGCTAAAATCGGCGTCGAGGTTGAGGAAATAATCGAACCCGTTATCGATCGCGTATTTCATCCCGGCGATCACCGCGGTCCCCAACCCGAGTTTGCCGGGTCGATGAATCACGTGAATCCCGGCGAGTTCAGTCTTGAGTTCGTCGGCGACTTGTCCAGTGCCGTCGGGCGAATTGTCGTCGATGATTAAGATCTCGGCGTCGGGCGCGTACTCGCGAATCGTCGCGGCGAGCGGACGAATATTATCGCGTTCGTTATAGGTCGCCAGCGACACCAACAATCGAGCCGTCGCGGGATCTGTCGCCTGATCGGGTTCGGACACGTCAAATTCGCCTGGTGAAATCGATCACGTCGTCATCAAGTTGGAACCGTTTGTAACCAATCGCCGACCGCAGCGCCAAGTCGACTGAAGCCCTTTGACGCCGAAGCGATCCTTCTCGTTAGCTTAGCACCGAAACCAAAGAAATGACCCAAGCTCTGGAAAGGAAGTGCGAAAAAAGAAAGCAGGCGTCGTCATCGGTGATTTCCGGTTTGTGATTCAAAGCGAACCGCCGGCCGAGTTCGGTCGTCGTTCATACCTGCTTCGGGAAAAACAGGCCGCGAGAGCACCCGCGGAATTACGACACGCGACGACGCCTGCTTACACGCCCTGCGCGGTCCTCGCGAACCGACACGGGTCGCTAACTGCTTTCTTCGGCTATTCCACAGCCTTCGATCAAAACTATTCGCTCGAACTTCCAATCGGCTTCGCGAATATCACAATTATTCCATACGTGACGGACCCGGCGCAAACGCGATCGACCGCGGTCCTCGAATTCTCGAAGCCGCGGCACGATTGATCGCGATCCATCCAGGCTCTGGGAGGTCGATACACGGCGAGCGGAGGCTTGCGACCGACGAATCCCCGCGGGGCTCACGAAGGCCGACCCGAATCTCTCATCCCCGAGAATAAGCGAGCGGGAGGGACGATCGCGTGTTCGGAATCGAGCCGAACATGATGCGGCAGCACGGGCGATTCCTCGTCGATGAAGGGGTCGGTGTTCGTCTCCCCGGACGCCCCGACGCTCGCTCGCCCCTCGCCAGCCTGTGTAATCCCGCCGCGATCGAGCGCAAATCGCCCTTGAACGCGCGCCCATTCGTTCCAGGCCTGAAGCGCGGCGTAGTGATCGTCAACCGCCTCAACCCCCGACGGTGATTCCTCGGTCGTCTCCAAAGCCGAATAAAACCGATCGGAATCTCTCAAGCTCGCCGATTCCGCCCCCGATCGATCGATCGCGTCCGATCCCGCGACTAAGTCGGCTCGCGCCGATCCGATATCCCCTTCGAATTCGACTTCTTGCTCGTTCCAGCCCACCTCGATCAATCCCTCCTCCTCATGCAACGGCGGCGCCGCGGGTCCCAACAGAGGACCCTCGGAAAACGCCCCAATCGAACCGTCGCCGGCGAAGGAAATCAACGAATCGTCCGCCGAATTCATAACATGAGGTAAAGATTCCTCATTAAAGAATTTGGATTTCTGCATATTCTTATATAGCTGTTTTTCGACGCGTTGCGGATTTCCGGCTTCGCCGCGGCGGGGACGACTTTTCGCGGCGAGGGACGCGCGAACGACGCCGAGCCGCAAGAGCCTGCGGGGATTTCCCCCGGCTTCGCGGTGGAGCGCGTCGATCTCGTCGCGGCGCCAATCGTATTCGGGAAAGCTGTACGCCAGAAACATCCGCGCCTCGTCAAAATCGACCGCGCCGAGCTTGATTCGATCGACAAGGCGTTCATTGAGCGATGCGAACGACGACTGTCGGACCCTCCGAGCGAGCGCAGTTTGGCCCAGGATCAGCACTGTCGCGAACCCGTCGTCCTTGCCCGTTCGATTGGTGAGAATGCGTATCTCCTCGGCGAGATCTTCGCCGACGAGCTGGGCTTCGTCGACGACGAGGCCGATCGATCGTCCCTCCTCGGTCGATTCCCGCAGGCGATCGGCGATCCTGGTGCGAGCGTCGCTCCAATCGGTCGATCGCTTGAGTGTGAGTTCGCGAGCGATCGCCTGATAAAACGCCGAAATCGCCATGCCGGGGGATAAATCGACCCGAGCCCATTCGGCGACGGTCGATCCGTTTTGCGTCCAACGTTCGACGAGCCACGTTTTGCCCGAGCCGGCCTCGCCCGTCAGCAAAATCGGCCCGCCGAAACCCTCGGCGGCTCGGCGCAGGCGATCGATCGCCTCGGCTCGTGTCGGCAGCAATAATCCGTTCCGGCTCACGAGGGACCTCCGTTTGCACTCGCTCCGACAAACACGATACATCGGCCGGGAATCGTCGGCTCAAAGCCCGCCGGGGCCTCCGGGCGCGCTCGCTCGCGCGACGGAAAGACCCGCTCCATCCATCGGACGCCGATCCGCTTGGGCTTCAATCGAACCCGCTCTGTGAACCCGATCACGATCCGGATTGTCCGATCACGGCGATCAGAACGGCCGAAATGACGCAAACCGCCCGGATTCGCCGGCAAACCGCTCGGTTCGCTGTTCGTCGCATCGCTCCGCTCGATCGATCCGATCGACGATCCCGTTCCGATCGCTTACAATATCAATAATCGAAAATCCTCACTGCAACACCCGACGGGTTAATTCCATATATGCAGATATCAGCAATTCGTGTACGAAATCTCGTCAAAACGTATCCCGGACGAGACGGACCCGTCGAGGCGGTGCGCGGGATCGACCTCGAAATCCCCGAGGGAGAATGCTTCGGCCTGCTCGGTCCCAACGGCGCCGGCAAAACGACGACTGTCGAGATCATGGAGGGGCTCAATCAACCGACTTCGGGCGAAGTCGAAATCCTCGGCATGAAATGGAGTTCGAACGAACGCGCGATCCGCCAGAAAATCGGCGTCACCCTCCAGGAAACGCGATTCCCCGATAAAGCGACCGTTTTCGAGACCGTCAAGCTCTTTCGCAGCTTTTATCAAAACGGGCTCGATCCGAACGACGTCCTCGCCCGCGTGGCGCTCGAAAGCAAGGCGAACTCCTTCGTCGAACAACTGTCTGGAGGACAGCAGCGCCGACTCGCGGTCGCGGTCTCGCTCGTCGGCGACCCCTCGGTTTTATTCTTCGACGAACCGACGACCGGCCTCGATCCCCAATCCCGACGACAACTGTGGGACCTGATTCGCGACCTCCGCGATCGCGGCCGAACCAGCGTCCTCACCACCCATTACATGGACGAGGCCGAGCGGCTTTGCGACCGTGTCGCGGTCATCGATCACGGGCGAGTCATCGCGATCGGCTCGCCCGCCGAACTCATCGCGCGGCTCGGCGGCGAACACATCGTCGAATTCGCGCTCGCGACCGACGTCGACTCGGCGCCGATCGATCCGGCGCAGTTC
>JAKBCQ010000050.1 GCA_021807585.1 Planctomycetota bacterium
GCCAATCAGAACGAGCCGACATCTCAATATTTAACGTATGCTGGTTCTATTTGTAAATCGGCGCCGAAACCGGTAAAATCGAGCCGATTGGGTTTCGGGAGCTTTTCCGGATAGCCTCTAAAATCCATACGCCGGCGACCGCTCTTTCGGATTGTAAGTCCCGTATCCGGTTTTGCTCGATTTTTTTGAGGGGCTTTTCAGAGGATTGAAACGACTTGATTTTAAGGAGTTTTTGATGGAATCGAATTTGCTTTGGCGCCGATTCGTTCGGGTTCGGAGCGTGTCATGATCGAGTGGAATCGAAAAATCCAAGATCCGCGCCAAATTGAAATTGATCGTTTGGCGATTATCGGTTAAGACAATCGCGACCGGTTCCGCGGCGGATCGCACGCACATTTCGGTGCGATCACGTCGAGACTCCGTCGAACCTTCTCCATAAGGCTTCGACACGCATTCGGCGAATCCCATCCCCTTTCCGCGACCGCTCGGATCGCGTGGAATTCCGTTTGGGACCGCTCATCCCGGCGACGAAGCGAACCGATCCGGTTTCGAGAACGAGCGCGAGATGCGCTCGGATTCCGTGCGCGACGATTCAAGCGATCGCGCCGGTCGTGCCGATCATAAGAAGATAAGCGACGGATCGAGGTCTCGAAGATCCCATTTCGGTCGCCGATTCCGATTCGGAATCGTATCGGGTCGAGTCCTTCCCCCCAAAGGACAAGGGAGCGGTTATGAGCAGGAAGCTAAGGTTTCAGCCGGTCGTGTCGGAACAGCTCGAAGATCGACAGTTGCTGAGCCAAGGACTCGTGGCGCTCGGGCCCCACGAACGACTCGCGCTCATCGATCACGCCGCAAACTCGTCGGCCCAATCGCTTTTCCAGATGGATCGCCGGCTCGCGTTCGAACAGCTCATGCACAATCGTATGAATCACGCCGGCGCCTATCGAGGCGCGGGCCAATTTCATGGACACCCCGGCGGCATGGCCGCGGGTCATCTAACAAATCGTCAGGCCCGCATGCTTTGGTTGGAGATGCGCAGGCAAGGCTTGAACCCAAATACATTGGCGTCGAGTCCGAACGTATCGATCGGCGGTCAATCGACTTCGCCCGCGACGACTTATCCGACGGGGGTCGCGACATCGTCGAACACGGGTACGACCGCGACGAATCCGAGCTCGCCGGTCGCCGCGTCGAGCACTCCGATACCGACGACGACTTCGACTTCCACTGGATCGGCGACATCGAACCCCGCGCCGTCGGGTTCGACGACTTCAACCGGAAGCACGACTTCGACTTCAACCGGGGCGACTTCATCGCCAATCAATCCTTTATATGGTAATTTCACGCAATCGAGCGTCCTGGCGCTCGAGGGAGCGTTGAGCCAGTTCACCAATTCGTACACGAGCGGGGCGAATCCCGCGCAGGACCAGGCGGCGCTTCAGCAGCTTGAAACGAGCTTGCGAGCGATCTGGCCCGGCCCGACCGTACCGGCCGCGGTGCTTTCGCCTTCGGACATTCTTGGCGGAGTGATTGGCAAGGGGACGATCGAGCAACTGAAACTCGCGATCAATGCGTTCGCGACGAATTTCACATATGGAGCGAATCCCGCGCTCGATCGTCAGGCGGTGCAGAATTTTGGTGACTCTCTCGTGGCGATTTCTCAATCAATCCCAGCCCCGACGCAAGCGACGACAACGACGACCGCGACGACGACGACATCCACGAGTCCTCCCGCGGGAACCACGATTTCGGGCTCAGGCTCGACGACGAGCACGACGACGGGCTCGGGCTCGGGCTCAGGTTCGACGACGAGCACAACGACGGGCTCGGGCTCAGGTTCGACGACGAGCACAACGACGGGCTCGGGCTCAAGCGGCTCGGGCTCAAGCGGGTCGGGATCGAGTTCAACGACGTCGACATCGGGCTCGGGATCGTCGGGAGGTGGAAGCGGATCTCCGACGTCGTGATATCATAGAGATAAGCAATGAGTTAAGATTGAAATCAAGAGAGCCTCGATGCGCGGGATCGCCCGCGGTCGGGGCTTTTTCTCCACGATCTCGGAAAGTCGTTTCAGGATAGCCGATATTCAATGGAATAAGTATAGCAGCTTGCGATGATAAGTTGATCGATCGCGTCGGTCGCGGCTTTTTGAAACCGCATTACGGAAGAACATAATCAATCAACTGCGCGATCACGCCGCGAAGGTCGCGGCGGTGGACGATGCGGTCGATGAAGCCGTGTTCGAGCAGGAACTCGCTTGTCTGGAATCCTTCGGGGAGGCGGACCCGCACGGTTTGCTGGATGACTTTTGGGCCCGCGAAGCCGATTAACGCTTTCGGTTCGGCGACGATAAAATCTCCCAGCGACGCGAAGCTCGCGGCGACTCCTCCCATCGTGGGGTGTGTGAGGACGCTGATGTACAGACGGCCCGAGGCGTTATGGCGCGCCAGCGCCGCGGAGACCTTCGCCATTTGCATGAGCGAGAAGATCCCCTCGTGCATCCTTGCGCCCCCTCCCGATCCCGAGACGATCACGAGGGGTAACGATCGGCGTGTCGCCTCCTCGATTGCGCGTGTCAGCTTTTCGCCGACGACCGATCCCATGCTTCCCATGATGAAAGAGGAATCGGTTACGCAGAAAACCGTGCGGATACCTTTAATAAATCCTTGGCCGACGATCGCGGCCTCGTTGAGGCCCGTTTTCTTCTGTTCGGCGGCGATCCGTTCGGGATAAGGACGGCGGTCGTTGAAGCCGAGCGGATCCCCGGGAGTCATCGAAGCGTGCCATTCCTCGAACGTGTCGGCGTCGAGGAGTTGCTCGATGCGCTGATGCGCCGTGATTGTGAAATGATGATCACATTGCGGGCAAACGTGGAGATTCCGTTCGACGTCTTTGTGATACAGCGTGGCCTGGCACGAATCGCACCGCGTCCATACCCCCTCGGGTACCTTCTTCGACGGAAAGTGTTCGTGCCACGATTGAGTCATTTTGGTTTCGCCGCCGATTAACGACATTCCGACTTCACTCCCGCAGCCGCGTTCAGCGATCGCCGTTTTTATCCAAATCAAGGGGAACTTCGATTCGTTCACAACGGCAGATCGGTAATTGATCGTCCAATTGCAACCGCGGTTCGCGTTTGAGGTAGCACGCGACGATCCTGGCCAGCGGTTCGGCGACGACGAGGCCGATCGTTTCGTCTTTGTGCCGGCGAATCAGCGGCTTGATCGCGGCTTTAACGCGTTCGAATCCCTCGTGGATTGATTCTCCCTGGGGGGGGCAGACCGTCGTCGGATCTTCCATCCACTGGCGATACACCTTGGCGTTCCGCCGTTTGATCTCTTCGAGCTGAAGCCCTTGCCACAAACCCTGATCAAGATTCCGCAATTCGACGATTCGTTTGGGTCTCAACCCGACGGCTTTGCCGATCGTCTCGGCGGTTCTTAGCACGCATTCGCCGGGACCGCAATAGAGAGCCGAAAGATCGCGTCCCGCGAGGAGCTCCGGGAGGCGCTCGGCCATGCGTTCGGCCTGCTCGATTCCGCGATCGCTCAAGGGGACGTCGAGCACCCCCATGATCCGCTGTTGCTCGTCATAAACGGTCGCTCCGGAACGAATGAGGACGACCTGAGTCATGTGATATTCGTCGGACCGGCGGAATGCGCCGGAAGCCGGCCTCGATTGGCTCCGCATGCTTTTCCCGATCCACAAACGTGGAAAGAAGTTGCGACTGCGGAGCAAGTGTGAAACGGAGCCGTCGAACGGTTTCGAGCGAGCCCGAAACCGCCGCGTCGCGGGGAACAAACCGCGCGGCGCGACGTCGCGTATCGCCCGCATCATAAATCGGGAATGACCTTAAGGGAATTGAAGGTTTTTCCTTCAAGCGATTCCAAAAACGCCCCGCCCCCCGTCGAAACATGCGCCATCTTATCGGCGAGCCCGAACTGCTCGACCGCCTCGGCGGTTTCTCCCCCGCCGACGACCGTGATCGCATTCGACCGCGTCATCGCCTGCGCGATCCGCTCGGTTCCATGGCGGAACGGCTCGTCCTCAAATTTGCCCATCGGGCCGTTCCACACGACCGTCCCCGCGGCCGCGATCCGAGCCGCGTAATCCTCGGCCGTCGCCGGACCGATGTCGATCCCGATCCAGCCCTCGGGAATCTCGTTCCCCGAAACGACCTCGGTCCGCGCGGTCGCGTCAAGAGTTTGCGCCGTTAAATGATCAATCGGCAATACGAGCTTGTCGCCCGCCTTCTCCAAAAGCTTCCGCGCCTCGTCGAGACGATCCGCCTCGACGCGACTCTTCCCCGTCGCGTGTCCTTGCGCTTTCAAAAAAGTATATGTCATCGCCCCGCCGATCAATAAATGATCAACCCTGGGGAGCAAGTTTTCGATCACCAGAATTTTATCGGAAACTTTGGCGCCCCCCATCAGCGCGATCATCGGCTTTTTCGGCTTGCCCAGCAGAGCGTCGAGGATTTTGAGTTCTTTCTCGACCAAAAAGCCGATCGCGCGGCGCGAGCGTTCGAACCGCTCGGGAACCGCGACCATCGACGCCTCGTCGCGATGGCACGTGCCGAACGCGTCGTTGACGTAAGCGTCGGCGAGCCCCGCGAGCTGCGCCGCGAATGTGGGATCGCCTTTCTTCTCGCCCGGATTGAACCGCACGTTCTCAAGCACGACGACGTCGCCGGGCCGAAGCGACGAACACGCTGCGCGCGCCTCGGCGCCGACCGTGTCGTTCACCTTCTTGACGGGACGTCCCAGAACCGCCTGCAATCGTTCGGCGACGCGATCCATCTTGAACGGAGCGTCGGTCGCGGCGTCCCCAGTCGGCCTCCCGAGATGGCTGACCAAAATCAGGCTCGCCCCCGCGGCGAGCGCGTGGTTCAACGTCGGTAACGCCGCCTTGATCCGACGATCATCCGCGACGGCGCCGTCTTTCTTGAGCGGTACGTTGAAATCGACCCGAATCAGAACCTTCCGCCCTTTAAGGTCGATCTCGCGAATCGTTTGCTTCGCCAAGGCGATTGTCCTTCCCAATCCAAGAATCCCCCGCGCACGATTCGCCCAAAACGACGGTCGGGCGCGGGAGTGTTTCCGTGAACATCTTTAAATGATCAGCAATCAACCAAATTTTGCGATCTTCGCGATAAGATCGGCGGTACGGCACGAGTAGCCCCATTCGTTGTCGTACCATGAGATCACCTTGACGAGATCCCCCGCCATCACCTGCGTCCAATCCGAGGCGAAGATGCTCGAATGCGAGTTACCGATGATGTCGCTCGAGACGAGCGGATCGGTCGTGTATTCGAGAATCCCCTTGAGCGGCCCGTCGGCGGCGGCCTTGACCGCGGCGTTGACCTCGTCCTTCGTCACCTGTTTCTTGAGCAGCGCGGTCAGATCGGTGATGCTTCCGTCGGGAACCGGAACCCGCAACGAGATCCCCGTCAGCTTGCCGTTGAGCTCGGGAATTACCTCGCCGACGGCTTTGGCGGCGCCCGTCGTCGACGGAATGATGTTCATCGCCGCGGCGCGTGCGCGGTACGGATCGGTGTGAATCTGATCCGCAACGCGTTGATCATTTGTGTAAGCGTGACATGTCGTCATCAAACCTTTTTCGATGCCGAACGAGTCGTTGAGCACCTTGGCGAGGGGGGCCAGGCAGTTCGTGGTGCACGAGGCGTTCGAGACGATCCGGTCGGTCGGCTTGATCGTGTGATCGTTCACACCGATGACGACGACGGCGTCGAGCTTGTCTTTTGGGGGGGCGCTCAGGATAACGCGGTCGGCGCCGGCGTCGAGGTGCTTTTGCAGGCTTGCGCGGTTGGTGAAGAAGCCGGTCGATTCAAGCGCGACCTGACAGCCGAGCGACTTCCAGGGAAGATTCGCGGGATCTTTCTCCTGCGTGATCCGCACCGTTTTGCCGTTGACGATCAGCGCGTTCTCCGCGGCTTCGACCGTGCCGGCGAACCGACGATGGACGCTGTCGTACTTGAGCAGCATCGCCAGATGCTTGGCGTCCGAAAGGTCGTTGATGGCGACGACCTCGAACTCCTCGGGCCGACCCGCCAAGACTCGGAACACGAGTCGACCGATTCGGCCGAAACCATTGATCCCCACGCGAACCGCCATGCGTCCACTCCTGATCGCGAAATCATGAAAGACAGACGCCGCCGTCTCGCAAACGGCGGCGTGCTTCGTCGAATCACCACCTCCAACGAAACCTCATAATAGATCGACCGTCCCCAAAGTGTCAACGAGTCCGACGATTTCAAGACGCGAACGACTCGAACGAGACGCCCCTTCATCGGATAATCTAATAAAAATCAGATAGTATATTAATGTATAATGCATCGATATGCCGTCACTCTGAATCGGGGGTTGCTATCGGCTACGGCGAAGCGGCCTAATCGTTTGCGAAGCCGATCGATAAAAGATCTCCGCGTCGATTCGAAGGGACGATCAAATCGAGGCGATCGTTCATACGATGTCGGAGAGGACGGTGTCGGCCAGAAAAATGCCCGAACGCGTCAGACGGACGCCGTGGCCGTCGTCCTCGACGAGTCCGTTACGCCGATGTCGTTCGAGTTCGGATCCGACGAGTCGGTCGAGGTCGAAACCGGTTCGAAGCGTGAATTCGGCTCGATTGATTCCGATTTTGATCCGTCGCAGCATGAGGACGGCGGTTTCGCGCGCCCTCGCTTCGGCGTCGAGAGTCTCGGTCGGACCCGTCGCGTCTTCTCCCGCCTCGATCCTCTTGAGATATGCCGTGATCTCACGCGTGTTCACCGATCGCACGCCGTTCAGGTACCGCGCAGCGCCCACTCCGAACCCGTAATATGAAGCGTTCGCCCAGTACGCCAGGTTGTGGAGCGATTCGTGCCCCGGACGCGCGTAATTTGAGATCTCGTACATTTCGAGCCCCGATTGCGCCAGGCGATCGATCGTCAATTCGTACATCGCGCGTTCCAATTCCTCGTCGAGCACGTGCACGATCCCCTCGCTCCGCCGCTTCCAAAGGGGAGTTCCTTTTTCGTAAACCAGTCCGTAGCACGAAAGATGCGAAGGCTCCAAAGCGAGCGTTTGATCGAGGTCGTCGGTCCACATCGCGAGCGTCGACCCGGGAACGCCGAAGATCAGGTCGAGCGACCAGCGTCGGAATCGGGGCGCGATCGCGTCGACCGCACGCAGCACCTCGGCGGGATCGTGATCGCGTTCAAGAACCGCGAGCGATCGCTTTTGGAACGATTGCGCCCCAAGGCTGACGCGATCGACCCCCCCCGCGACCAGAACGTTCACTTTGTCGTGATCGAGCGTGCCTGGATTCGCCTCGACCGTAAATTCTCCCCCCGGCTCGATCTCAAAATGATGATTGATCGTCGCGAGCAGACGTTCGAGCTGAACGGGCGAGAGCCGAGTCGGCGTTCCCCCTCCGACGAAAATCGTGGTCACGACCCGACGCTCGCCGACCGTCGCGATCTCGCGCTCGAGCGCCGTTAAATACCGATCGGCGAGATGATCGACCCCCGCGACCGACGCGAAATCGCAATATCCACATTTATGATAACAAAATGGGATGTGAACATAAACATGCTTTGGGCAATCGGCGACCGAATCCCCGGGCGATTCGGCGCGGGTTTCGTTCGCGAACGGGTTGGGAGCGATCAGAGTACGGCCTCGATGAAGCGGATTTCGGGTATTTTCGCTTTGAGAGTCGATTCCACCCCCATCGTCAGCGTGAGCGCCGACGACGGGCACCCCTGGCACGCGCCGAGGAGCCTGACTTGGACGATCCGGTCGTCGTCGATTCCGACGACTTCGATTTCCCCTCCATCGGCTGCGAGCGCGGGACGGACGCTCTCGTTGAGAACCGACTCGATCCGCTCGAGCAGCCGGGGTCGATCGAACGGTTGCCGTGTCGAATTTGTTATGCTCATATCAATAGTTATTTTCAGGTAGGCGGAGAACGCCGATCGCGTGGGATATCGTACGGACGTCGATCGTCGAGGATCGATCGGGTTCGAGGATACCCGATCGAATTCCCCAACGACTTCGATCGGGGAAACGACGGCTCGAAGGCCGGCCCGCCATCGCGACGGAGCCGGGATCAGGAATGAGATTGAAAGTCGATCGGCCGCGCCGATCAAGAAGTTCGTCGGCTCAATAGCGTCCTCCGCCGCCGTAACCGCCCCCTCCGCCTCCGCCGCCGTAACCGCCCCCTCCGCCGCCGCGACCACCGCCGTAACCGCCCCCCCCTCCGCCGCCACCGCCGCCGGGAGCGCGGGGCTTGGCCTCGTTGACCGTAAGCCTTCGTCCCTGATAATCGGCGCCGTCGAGATTGGAGATCGCGGATTCGGCCTCGTCGTCGTTTTCCATCTCCACGAAGCCGAAGCCGCGGCTTCGGCCCGTCTCGCGATCGCTCAGAACCTGAGCGCTTTTAATCGCTCCGTACTGTTCGAAAATCGCTTGAAGGTCGTCGGAGGTTACCGAATAAGCCAAATTACCAACATAAAGCCGCTTTGCCATCGCACTCGCCTGAATCAGGCTCTCCTAGATGAAACGCCGGAGGTTCCGATTCGTCGGATTCGGATCGCCGGCGGCGTCCGCCGCTCGATTGAACGAATCAAGGAAGAAAATCATGAGAAAGCAGGGGCTTTCTCGCGGGATGGAAGACAGCGGGGGGTGATGTCTCGATCCGACGGCCGCGATCCAATCAATTCGATCCCAGGGGCGTCGATCGCTTCCTCATTCGTCAATCACATACCATAAGCGACCGATCGTCTGAATTCAACACGAATCATTCAGACGTTCCACGGTCGAAAAAGGGGCGCCGTCACGAATTTCATGGCATTAATATCAAATACATGATTGTTTAAATTATATGAAAGGTTTACTGTCTGATCGCGGGATTCCGATCCTCGGCGGCCGGTTGCGTTCCGCAGCGTGATCCGATCCCGAATCGTCGCCGCGGACGACTTGACCGGGCCTTTCCTGCCTGTTGAAATTCTCATAAGGCGACATGGCGCCTCAGGATATCGCTCACGTTTTAGCGATCGTCTGGAAACTCATGGCTCGATCTCATCTTAACGACGAGGCCCCCGATGGACGTCGATCGACAAACCTCAACGTTCACGAGGGTCGTCTGCCGCCTTGCGATCGGGCTCTCACTCCTCTTGATGGTGATCGCCGCGGCGTTGGCCGCTTATGAGCACGGCCTCCCCAAACCCCAATGGTTCGAAGCGAATCAGACGGTCTTTGTCGCCGGGAGCATCGGTACC
>JAKBCQ010000051.1 GCA_021807585.1 Planctomycetota bacterium
AATCTGGAGGGGTTTGGGCGCGGCGTGTTGAACCTTGCGACGGTTCTCGTTATCTTGACGTTTATCAAACCGGCGGGGCGCTCGGGCGTCGCCGCGGGTTGAGCCGCTCGAATCCGCGCGACGAACATTCCCGTGAGGTCAACCCGATGAATCGCGTCGTTTTGAGTTTTGTATGCGCGGCGATCGCGGCGTCCGCCGCTTACGGCGAAGACAAAACCGCGACCGCGGCGTTACAAAAAAAAGGGCTGGCGCGAGCGAGCGATTACTTCGTGATCGCGGCCGAGGCCAAAGTGGCGCGCGGGCTCGCGGCGCTTCAGACGGCTCGCGGCAATCTGATCGCGGCGATGAGCAAACAAAAACGATTCGACGCCGAGAAGGAAGAATCGCGCAAACTTAAAATTATGCTCACGCAAGAGCGTCTGCAAATTTCGAGCAGGCTTCCGTTCGTTTCGGCGGTGAACGATCATAATGTGCTGGTATCGCGGTTGAATCAGATCACTGATCAATTAAATTTGATCGGTCAAACGACGGACAACGGCGAGACGGTGCGCGAACTCGCGAGCGAAACGGGGAGAGCTCGCGAGGAGTTCCTTCAGCGCCTCATCGATTTTCGCGCGCTTGTTGATGAATCCACGACGCTTTACGGCGTGCTCGCCAAGGATCCCGAGGTTACCGCCGCGATCGCGGCGATCAACAATTCGGGGAAGGTGAAATTCAAGCTGGGACCGACGAAGGCGTTTCAAAACGCCGTTGCGACGCTTCAAAAACTTGAAAAGATGATTCAAACCGAAACGATTGCGTTGCGGAACGAAAACAACGTCTTTTGGGTCGACGTGGTGATCAACGGCAAGTTGGCCAAACCGATGGTGTTCGACACGGGGGCGGGAATCGTTTTGCTTCCCGCGGATTTCGCGACCCAGGCGGGCCTAAAGCCGAGCGAAAGCGATCCCGTGATCAACCTGAGCGTCGCGGACGGTCGGAAGGTGAAGGGTCGGATGATGACGTTGAAATCGATCAAAGTGGGGAAATTCACGGTGTCGAATGTGGAATGCGCGGTGCTTCCTCCCGAAATGGCCGACGCTCCGCCGCTATTGGGGGGAACGTTCCTGAAGAACTTTAATTATAAGATCAGCCCCGATCAGGCGAAGCTCACGCTTTCGTTGATCAACGATCCGTCGGCCGATTCCAAAGGGGAGGGGGGCGGCCAAGGGACTCGGAAAACCAAGGGGAAGCGATAAGTGTTGGAATCGGCGAGTCGATTTTGAAGCGAATTGGGCGAGTCGCTCTTGAGCGTCGGGTGGGGAGTGAATCTAGGCGAGATGAATTCTTTTGGAAGACGGCGTGACGCCGCTTGCCGAATCGGAGTGGTCGCTGCTAAATTAATGTGTATCGTACGTTTCGATCGATCGCATGGTCTTTTGAGGAGAGCGTCGGCCGCAGGCCGTTGACGATCTGATGCATCGCGAGCGACGTCGGTTGTGTTATTCGGGACGAGTTCAGGGTGTCGGGTTTCGTTATACGGCGAATCGGATCGCCCAAAACTTCGACTTGGCGGGAACGATTCGCAACTTACCCGACGGTCGAGTCGAGTTATTGGTCGAGGGGAACACGAGCGATTTGAACGTGTTCCTTGAGGCGATCGCCGAGTCGATGAAGCGTTATATTGAAGACGTCGCGGTCGAGACATTGCCCGCGGGCGAGCCTCCGCTCGGGTCGTTTTCGGTCGTTTGCTAGGCCGGCGAAGCGGTTGAATCGATCGATCGTTCCGCGGATCCCCGGGAAGTATCGCAATCATTTGATTTCATTGATCAAGGCGGGAATTTCAATCTATGAAAGCCTACACAATCGCCTTGGCGACGGCCAAGGAGGCGATTCGCCGACCGGCGTTTTTCGTGCTCGGTTTCCTTGCGGTGGCGCTGTTGGCGTATTCGATTATCGTGCCTTACTTTACGTTTGGCGAGGACATCAAGGTTTATAAGGACACGGGGCTGACGACGATCTCGGCGTTTGCGCTGATTTTGGCGTTGTTAACTTCGAGTTCGGCGGTCGCCGACGAGATCGAGGGGAAAACCGCGATCACGCTGTTGTCAAAGCCGATCAATCGCCGCCAGTTCATTTTTGGGAAGTTTCTCGGGATCGAGATGGGGGTGCTGGCGTTTTTCGGCGTGATCGGCGTGCTGTTCGCCATGGGCGTTTGGTATAAATACGGTTACGACGTGCGCGAGTCGACGAGCGGCGTTCTGGACATCATCCAACGACGCAAACAGATCGAGCAGATTCTTCCCGGTTTGGCGCTCGGTTTTTGTGAGGTGACAGTGCTCACGGCGATCAGCGTGGCGATCTCGACGCGGATGCCGATGCTTGTGAACCTGATCGTATGTCTATCAATTTTTTTCCTCGGCCACCTGACGCCGATTCTCGTCCAGGGAACCAAGGGGAAGAACGAGTTAATCTCGTTCATGGCTCAACTGTTCAAATGGGCTTTGCCCTCGCTCGAGTTCTTCAACGCGGGTCCATCGATCGCGACCGGGTCGCTGATTCCCTGGATTCAATACGTTTTGCCCGCCGCGCTCTATTGCGTGATGTATAGTGGAGCGGCGATCTTGTTGGCTTTTTTGCTCTTCGAGGATCGCGACTTGGCGTAACAACTCCTTCGTTACAACCGGAACGGCGCCAACCGCGACGACGGCTCGGGGCGACATTTGGGACCGCCGACGGCGGATCATAAAACATGCGCGCGGCCTCTTACACGCGAGCCCGAGCATTCCTGAAGGAACAAGGGACCGCGCAAGCCTGGGCGATTGGGCTTGGTGTTTTACAATCGTTGCTGGCGATCAAATTTTTGGCGACGGCGGGGCTGATCTTGGCTCTCGCGCTCACTCCAAGAGTTTCGATCATTCGATCGACGCCGATTGAGCACACGCCGCACGACGGCGTTCGCGTTTGTCCGGCGCTTGTCAACTTCCCCGCGTCGGTCCACAAGAAGGCGACGTTTCTGGCAAAACCCGACGTGTGGGTTCTAACCAACGCGGGGTTGACTCCGACCGCGGTCGCCAATTTGCAATCGCATTCGCCGGCGCGTCGGCTTTGGGGATTTTTGATCCGCTCGCAGATTCGATGGATTCCCGCGCTCGGCACGAACGGCGGCGCGCTCGTCTTTTTAACAGGCGCGGCGCTCGCGGTTTTGGCGGTTTTATCGCTCGTCGTTCGGTTTCGGCGGTCGTTGGTCGCGAGCCTTTCGGGAGCGGTCGCCACGAATTTGCGTCGCTTGATTCATCGACAGATTTATCGGCTCGGACAGACCGCGCTCCCCGTCGAGGGAACAGGCCCTGTTATCAACATGTTTACGCGCGATGTCAACGACGTCGCGGTGGGGATGCGCGCCGATCTCGAGGTCGTCCCGGCGACCTGGATTTTGGCGATCGGGCTCGTTTTGATTCCCCTTTTGATCGCCCCCGATTTGTTCCTTTCGCTGGTATCGATCGCGTGCCTCGCGGGCTATGCGGCGCGCGAGTTCGAACGGACGGCGAAGCGCAGCGCCGACATCGCATCGCGCGAGGCCGCGGTGCAGCTTTGCCTGCTGCAAGAGGACCTCGGTCTGCTCCGCACGGTGCGGGTGTACGGCATGGAATCGATCGACAAGCAACGATTCGACGAACATCTCGATCGATTTACGAAGGCCGACGAACAGCGAGTCCGCGCCGAGAGCTTTCCCGATCCCGCGATTTTCCTTCTGATCGGTACGTCGCTTGTTTTGACGACGGGTTGGTTGGCGGTGAACGTTTTGTACGACCGCGTTTCGGCGGCAGGGGCGATCGTGCTGTTCGCCTCGACGATCGGGCTCGCCGAACCGATTCTCAAGATCCTCGCGGCGAGACGGTCGATCAAACAGGCGTGTCGGTCGGCGACCGGACTGTTTGAATTTCTCGAGCGCAAGCCCGAGATTCAGCAATCGGTCGGCGCCAATTTTCTCCCTTCGATGAAACGTAAGATCTCGTTTGAAAACGTTACTGTTGAAAGTATGAGTGGACGAACGCTCTTATCGGGGGTTTCGTTCGAGATCGCCGCGGGCGCCCGCGCCGCGTTCATGGGAATGGACGAGGAGGCGAAATACGCGCTCGCGTGTTTGATTCCTCGGCTGCTCGACCCCAAAACCGGCCGCGTCCGGATCGACGGGCTCGACCTCCGCGACGTCACGCTCGAATCGCTGAGGGCGCAAGTCGCCTCCGTCCTCCAATCGGATCTTGTCTTCAGCGATACGGTCGTCGCCAACATCAGTTTGGGCGATCCCAGCTTCGACCTCGCCCGCGTCATCGAAGCCGCAAAAATCGCACATGCTCATCATTTTATCCAAGATCTTCCCGACGGTTACGATACGATGATCGGTCCGCTCGGTCATTACTTGACGATCGACGAGCAATATCGCGTGGCGCTCGCGCGAGCCTATCTGCACGATCCGTCGATCGTCATCGTCGAGGAGCCGAACGCGACGCTCGACGACGACGTCAAACACCTCGTCGACGATACGATCTCACGAATCGCCCCCGGTCGGACGATGATTTTCCTGCCGCATCGATTGTCGACGATCCGATCAAGCGATCAGGTAATCTTGATCCATGATGCGCGGGTCGAGGCCCTCGGCCCGGCGCGCGAGCTCCAACAATCAAGCAAACTCTTCCGCCATCTCCAATATATGGAGTTCAATCGCTTCGCCGCGGGAGAGATCGAAGTCGGACAGATGAGCACGACATGATCGCGCCGCAAACCGCAAACCGCAAACCGCAAACGCGATCAATTCCCGCGTGTAAATCAATGAGGCTCAAAACCTATTTGAAATCATAATGTGCATTTTCGTGAGTGGCTGCGACGCGTTTGAGCTGCGCGAGCCGTTCGCGTCTCTCCTCGGCGTCGATTCGCCGCGCCTCGCTCAATTCGATCCGCTGAAATCGAACGCGATTCCCGGGAGCGAGCCGGCCGATCCGATCGAAATCGGCTGTAATTACATGTGCAATATGAGGATATCCACCCATCGTTCCCGCCGCGACTCCCAGAACGATCGGTCCCGCTTTCGTCCACTGAATCGCCCCCGGGGCGACCGGCGCCGAGGGTCGATCGGAATCATCGACCCAATCGATCCCGCCAACCTCGCCGTCGAGTCTCACCCCGACCCGATCGGAATCGAGCGCCGCAACCCATTCGATCTCACAAAGTCGATTCAAATAGCTCCTCGCTCGATAATCGCTTTCGGGACCGTCGACGATTCGGATCGGCTCGTGCGGCGATACGCATAATTGTGGATTTCTCATATGCTTTGATATGGTAAAGCTTGATCGAGCGGGGAGGATCTCCCCCGCGACGATCGACCGCTCCGACGATCGGCTTCCAAGCACCAAGGTCGTTTGAAATCCCCCCGCGACCGCGAGATAACACCGACACCCCCAAGGCGTTCCGCCGATCCAAACGCGATCGCCTTGCGCGAGACTCGCGGCGCAAGGTACACGAAGCTCTTTGATCACGACTCCGTCTCGTTCAATCCGCGCCTGGAAGGGAGCGCCGGCGAGCGCGATCGCGGTCGGATCGAGCGCCTCGAATCGACCGCCGAAAAGCGCGATCTCCAAACACGCCGCCGCCGAATCGTTCCCCAGCAAAGCGTTCGCCGACATCAGCGACCCGCGATCAAACGCGCCGCCGGGTGGAACGCCGAGCCGACGATATCCAGATCGACCGAGATCTTGAATCGTCGATCGAATCCCGGGCTGAACAATAAGAAGACTCACGTGTCG
Organism: Planctomycetota bacterium; assembly: GCA_021807585.1. Lineage (GTDB taxonomy): Bacteria > Planctomycetota > Planctomycetia > Isosphaerales > Isosphaeraceae > JAKBCQ01. The sequence goes on from JAKBCQ010000051.1 coordinate 5,784, forward strand.
ATAAAACTCCGTACTTGAATCCTTGATCGAGAGCAAACCGACCGGACGAGATCGGCGACCGCGACCGCGTGAGCCGCGTCGCCGTGAATGCAAAGCGTCTCGACTCCTCGTTCGATCAACGCATGAATTTGCTCTTCAATCTCTTGAGGATCGCTTAGAATCGCGTCGCCGTGGTCGCGGGGGACGAGCGATCCGTCGGCTCGATACCGACGCTCTGGGAATCCCTCGGCGACGAATCGAACCCCCCGGTCGACGGCGAGATCGGCGAGCACTCCCCCCATCAGCCCCAAAACCGGCAACGATCGCTCAAAAGCCGCGTCGATCACGCCGCGGGCGATCTCGCGATCACGCTGCGCCTGGTTGTAAAGCGCCCCGTGAGGTTTAATATACTTGATGTTTTGATTCATGGATTTGGCGATCCCGATCAGCCCGTCGACCTGATCGACGATCAAATCGAAAACGGCTTCGCGATCGATCGATCGTTCACGACGGCCAAAGCCGGCTCGATCGGCGTATCCCGGATGCGCCCCGACGACGACCCTCCGTTCGACCGCGGCGCGTAACGTCGCCTCAATCGTCGCGCGATCACCCGCGTGCGCCCCGCAACAGACGCTCGCGCTCGATACGCGATCGAGCAACGCATCGTCCCAGCGAAACCCCTCGCCGAGATCGGCGTTAAGATCAATGTGTCGTTCTTTTATCATGTCAACATTCTTGATTGTCTACGTGTCGATATTCGGATCAAGAAGCGTCCCCTCGCGTCGCAGGAATTCGTCACGGTCGATCGAACGAAAGCGAAGCGAATCGCCCGCTTGAATCGGGAAAATCTCACGCTCGAAATCGACGATCCGAAGCGGAGTTCGACCGAGAATCCGCCACCCTCCCGGCGAATCGCTCGGGTAAACGCCGGTTTGCCGTCCCGCGATCGCGACCGACCCCGCGGGCGCCCGAGACCTTGGCGATTCCAGCCGTGGAACCCCCGTCAACCGCTCCGAAAGATATCCCCCATAAGGAAAACCGGGCTGAAACCCGATCGCAAACACATGATAATTTCGGCTTGTGTGTTCATTTATCACGTCCTCCATGGACAAGCCGAGCCGCTCGGCTACATCGGCAAGATCGGCGCCGTCGTAGAGCACGGGAAGAACGATCGTCGCGGCGGGTTGTTTTTCGACCGCTCGCGGCTCGATCGATTCGAGATCAATCACCAGCTCATCGGGATCGACGCGATCGGGATTGAAATAAACCGCGGCCGATCGGTAAGCCAGAACGAAGTCGTCGACCCCCGCGAACGATCGAATTCGAGCTGCGAAATACCACGACCGCGCTCGCTCTTCATCCTTAAAGCGAATCAGAAAAGCGCGATCGCCGAGCGGTACGATATCCAACTGTTTTGATTTTTCCATAATATTTTATTAATACCATTAGATATTATACACTTGTCTCGTTGTTTGATCACACCGCCGAATCGGATCGATCCTGGAAAACCTTGTGGAATCGCGCGACGATCGATCGACCTTCGCGGTACAATATCATACGGCCTTGTGCGAAACGACCCGCGTCACGGGCGTGGAGATCCAGGATCATGGCGTTCACATCGATATCGATCGGCTTACCGTTCATTCTCATCGGTTTTTTCACCGCCCCCCCAAAAAAACGCGACGCCGATCCCCCCGCCGCGGAAACGGTTACGCTCAAAGACGGGACCGTGCTCCGGGGACTGATTCTGGATTCAACGACGGGACCTCGGGGTAAGATCACGGTCGCCGTCCGACGTTCCTCGATCGCCAAAACCGCGCCCGTTTGGGCGAAACGTCGCTTCGATCAAGAGCGGGCGTCGTGGCGCGACGCCGTTCGTGAACGCGCGGGACGACTCAAATCGTGGCGGGCCGAGCGACGTGACGGCCCCGGAGTCGATCGCAGGCTTTCCAGTTGGATCGACGATCAGATCGCCTCGCTCGCTCGCACCGAAAACCAGCCCGATTCTCCCTTGTTCGTCGCCGTGATCGATCGTCGCGACGTCCGTTCGGCCGATCGGCGCACCGCGGATCAAACGAGGCTCATCAGGAAAGCGTGGCTCCTCGGAATCGCCGATCCCGAGACGATGAAAACGAGCGAACTCAAAGGGACGCTCGAAGCTCGCGGAGTCGTCACCGACACGCGCGATCCGGCTTCGATCGCCGATCTTTTACCGCCGATTCAGGAGCCCGAGGATCGCTGGATGATCCGTCGCGCCGCGACCGAGGTCAAATTCGACGAAGGAAATCGATTCATCCGACAAGGGCCGATGATCATCCCCGATCTCAAACCCGGCCAGGCGCTCCCCGGGGCGAACGGACAACCCGTCGATCTAAAAGCAGGTCTGGATGTCTTGAAATCACTGTTAGGCGGAGGCGACGGAGTCGATCCCCTCGTCACGACGCTCAAGGGGCTTGCCGATCAGGGACGCGCCGGGGCGATCGTGACCGAGCTCGATATGGCGGCCGATCTCAGCCGGATCGAGGTCCGAACGACAATGTTCGTTCGTTCACCAGAAGGCCCCTGGGTTCCCATTATGACCAAAAGCGGCGGAGGTAGGCCCGAAGACGCCGCCGATCAAAACGCTCAGGATCTCGCCGCCGACCCGACCGTCAAACAAACGTTTGATTTGATCGAATCGCTCGGATTCGGCCAAATCGATCCGGGGCTGAAGAATCGCGCGCTCAAGGTGGGGGTTGCAACTCGGGCGGCGCTGGGACAATCTCGGGTCGCCTTTAATGACGAACTTGATCGGATCGCTCTCCCCGTGGGTCGTTCGTCCGCCCCCGCGAATCAAGCCGCCGACAAGCCCGCGGCCGCGGAAAATCCAGCCGAAAAGAAGGAAGGGGCGGCGCCCGATCGGGCGGGTTCCAATGTTCAAAAAGATAACTAATTCGGCACGTGTTGTGAAATTGCGGGTCGATCGCGATTGAGCGTCGGGTCGCGACCGGTTATGTTAAGAGCCTTGCGATTTTCGAGAGTAGGTCGGCGCGCGCTTCGCTCTCGAATCGCCCGATCCGATCGTCACGAGAATCGATCCGGTCGCTTCGTCGCCGCGCGATACGCGTTCGATCGGTCGCGATCGTCGGCTTCCGGTCGCCGAGTTCGGCCGGCTTTTAAGGATATCAAGATATGCCGTTGTTTTCAGGCAAAAAGGGTTTGATTCTGGGGGTCGCGAACGAGTTCAGTATCGCCTGGGCGATCTCGAAGCAATTGCTCGATCAGGGCGCCGAACTCGGTTTCACGCACCTTCCCGGCGATAAGATGGAACGGCGGGTGCGCAAGCTCGCCGATCCGATCGGCGCCAAATTGATTACGTCGTGCGACGTTCAAAAGGACGACGACGTCGCCCGCGTTTTCAAAGAGGCGGGCGAGATTTACGGATCGCTCGATTTCGTCCTCCATTCGATCGCATTCGCTCCGATTGACGACATTAAATGTGCATTTGTAAACTCCAGTCG
>JAKBCQ010000052.1 GCA_021807585.1 Planctomycetota bacterium
ACTCGACGCACAGCCAGATTCAGTAACCGATCAACACGATGTAACCGGCAAAATGCATCTCTTGAAAAAGAGGATTACGAGCCAAGCCTTTCATCGGTTGAGCTTGCCGAAATAGATAGACAACGATAGCGGAGCCTATGATAAAAATAAATGCAGACATGATGACGCGTGAGATTGATCTGGCGAGATGAAACAAACATAAGACAAATCCCCGCCTACGAATCGGATCCGTTCTCAAAAGCCAAAACGCCGTTTTGAACCTGTCGAGGCCGAACTTGAGACAGAACACCGCGACCCCAAGGCTTGGGTGAGCCGTCAGATCGAAAACCAGGAAACCCAAACCCGCCAAAATCACCCACGCCATCCGACCGAGGAACCGCTCGCGCGGAGAAACCCACGAGTCGTCTGGAAAACCGTCGTCGATCACGGCGGGATCGTTCATCGAGAGCATCCGATTCCTCTGAGCACGGCCATGACGCGAACGCCATCATCGTGAATCGCGGTCTTCTTCTCAAACCCAATCATGCGCGTTACCCTTTAAGTACCAGTACGATCGATTTCGACAAAAACGACGATCAACTTACCGACAAGAATATGACACGAGGCGATTGCAATGACGACGACCGCGGTGGAAACGCGACGAGCGGTTCTTTTACGTCCCGAAGATAATGTCGCGGTCGCGGCTCGTCCCATTCCCAAGGGATTCCGCCTCGAACTCGGAGGATACAGCGTCGAAGTGCGCGAGCCGATCGGCCTTGGCCACAAGGTTTGCCTCGTCGATATCCCGGCGCGAGCCGCGGTGCTGAAATACGGCCAAATCATCGGCTTCGCGGCGCGCGATATCGCGGCGGGATCATGGATTCATGATCATAACCTTACCGCCGATCTCTTCAGCCGCGATTACGCGTTCGCGACCGAAAATCCTCCCGTGCCCCAAGTGAAACCGAGGACGTTTCAAGGCTTTCTCCGCCCCGACGGTCGCGTGGGCACGCGTAATTATATCGCGGTGATCAGCACGGTGAATTGCTCGGCGAGCACGTCCAAATATATCGCTGATCGTTTTCGTGATAACACGTGGAAGCGAGATTTCCCCAACGTCGACGGAGTTTTCGCGATCACGCACAAAGGGGGTTGCGGGCTACCGTTCGAGGGCTCGGATCATCAACTGCTCGAGCGAGTGCTCGCGGGATTCGCGGGCCATCCCAACGTCGCGGCGTATGTGCTGGTGGGGTTGGGTTGCGAGGTCAACTTCGCGCGGCATCTCGTCGACGCGCGCGATCTTGTGACTCTCGGCGGAGCGAAAACGAACGGAAGATCGTCCGAACCCGTTCGGCCGCGTGTTTTGAACATTCAAGACGAAGGGGGGATCTCCAAGACGGTCGACGCGGCGGCCAAAGCGGTTTATGACCTGATGCCGATCGCGAACGAATGGAGGCGAACCGAACAGCCCGCTTCAAAGATCGTCCTGGCGCTCGAGTGTGGCGGATCGGACGGCAATTCGGGGGTGACGGCGAATCCCGCGGCGGGGATCGCGGCCGATCTCGTGATCGCTCAGGGGGGTTCGGCGGTTCTGGGCGAGACGACCGAGATCTACGGCGCCGAGCATCTCCTCACGCGCCGCGCCGTCTCGGCCGAGGTGGGGGGCAAACTGATCGATCGGATCAAATGGTGGGAGTGGTATACGGGTATTTTCAACGCCGAGATCAACAACAATCCGTCGCCGGGCAATAAGGCGGGGGGGCTTTCGACGATTTACGAAAAATCGCTCGGGGCGCTCGCCAAGGCGGGGTCGACGGCTTTACGCGAAGTCGTCGGTTACGCCGAGCCCGTCGTCACTCCGGGTCTTGTATTTATGGACACGCCCGGATACGACCCTCCCTGCACGACGGGGCTCATCGCCGGAGGCGCGAACGTGTTGATCTTCACCACCGGGCGCGGCAGCGTGCTCGGACTTAAACCGGCGCCGTGCATCAAGGTAGCTACAAATACGCCCATGTACAACCGCATGGCCGACGACATGGACTTGAACGCAGGGACGATTCTCGAGGCCGAAACGGTTGAAGAGGTGGGAGCGCGTTTGTTTGATTTGATATTGACGACCGCGAGCGGCGAGCAAACCAAGAGCGAGCGGAACGGCGTGGGGGAGGAGGAATTTTCTCCCTGGCAGATCGGGCCGATTTTATGAGGTCGCGCGATTCCGCGTCGGATAAGCCCGCGGCGAGTCGTCGCACCGCCGAATCCATCGAGTCGATCGAACCCGCGTTGAACAAGGCCGAGGCGATCGAACTCGATCGATCTTGGTCGAGATCCGACGATTCTCGATCGAACGACCCCGGCGGCGGATTCCAAAAGCGCATCGCGATCATCTGGATCGCAGAGCTTTTACTAATAGGTTGGTATATGTTGGTTCCGCTTCCCAATGCGGGAGCGGTCGCGGGAAAAGGCGTATCGCTTCGGCGAGGGATGATCGTCAACGACTCGATCCCCGGCCTCGCCATCGGAAACCGCACGATCATCGGACTAGCGATCGACGATCTTTCGCATATTCAAAACTTACCGCAACGAGTTCCGATCTTTTTGACCGCGTGTTCGATCGCCGCGGTCGCGATCGCCGTCGGGTGGGCTTTACTCTCGGTATTGGGGCTCGATCGTCGCCTCGGTCGGGTCGTCTCGATCGCGACGGGTTACGGCCTTGGGATGAGCGTGCTCGGAGTTCTCACGCTGATCTCGGGAAGGCTCGGGTTGTTGAGCACGGTCTCGGTGCGGTGCGGCCTCGGCGCGGCGTTTATCGCCGCGATGATTGTTTTCATCGTCGCCCGGAGCTTTCCCAAACCGAATGAAGCGGATACTTCGGCGAACATGAACATGTTTATTGATCGCGAATCGGGCGGCGGATTCGGTCGATTTCTCTCAAAGATTCCCTTCGCGGTCGTGATCGCGCTGTTTTTAACATTGATGGCGTTGGGGGCGATGCTGCCGACGATCGAATACGACGCGCTTTCCTACCATCTGCAAGGTCCCAAGGAATATTATCTCGCGGGCCGAATCCGCTTTTTGCCGCATAATGTTTATACAAGTATGCCGTTTCAGGTGGAAATGGGACATCTCTTGGCGATGTACACGCTTGGTGATTGGTGGCGGGGCGCGCTCGCGGGACAGGCGGCGGTGATGTTCTACGCCCCGGCGACCGCGATCCTGATCTATTCGACCGTCCGTGCTCTCGGTTCGCCGCGGGGCGCCTGGTTCGCTTTCGTCGTCTATTTGAGCACCCCCTGGATTTACCGTCTGGGCGTTTTGCCTTATGTCGAGGGTCCGCTCTGTTTTTTCCACGCCGCGCTCGTTCGGACGTCTCTTCTCGCTTGGAACGAGAAGACGAGCCTAACCGCACGTGTAAAATCATGGTTTCTTGTTGGGTTATTGGCCGGCGCCGCGTTCGGGTGCAAATATCCCGCGCTGATTTCGGCGGTCGTTCCCTTCGCGGTCGTCGCCGCGATCGATCTCTGGAAACATAAACCGAGGTCGATTCGCTCGTTCGTCGCGTATTCCGCGGGCGTTTTACTGATCGCATCGCCGTGGTTGATCAAAAACGTGATCGATACGGGGAATCCCGTATATCCGCTCGGTTGTAGTGTGTTCGGCGGACCGAATTGGGACGCGGCTCGCGAACGTCAATGGGTGAACGCGCACGGCCCCAAGCCGATCGCGATCGGACCTCTCGTCGACGCTCTCCTCGATATCTCGGGGCGATCCGACTGGCAATCGTGTCTTTACGTCGCTCTCGTTCCCCTCGCATTCCTCAAACCCGGGTCGAAACGTATATCAATCATCTTGTTATCTTATGTATTATATTTGTTCGCGACATGGTGGTTGCTCACACATCGACTCGATCGGTTCTGGTTGCCGCTTCTACCCGTCGCGGCGGTGCTATCGGGTTTGGGCGCCGATTGGACGACCGATCGACGCTGGACGATGTTGCGCGGCTTTTTGATCACGATGGTGATCGCGACGAATCTGATTTATTCGTCGACGGCGCTCACGGCGCCCAACGAATGGACCGCGAATCTCGACGAGATCCGAGGCCGCACGCAAATGCGTTTAAACATGCCGTTGTATCGCCTCGATCGAGAACTTCCGCCCGGATCGAAGCCGCTGATCGTCGGTCAGGCGTCGGTGTTTCACCTGCGCAGGCCGATCGTCTACAACACCGTGTTCAATCCCGAAACGATCGAATCGATCGTCAAGGGAAAATCGCGCGACGAGATCATCCATAAACTGACCGAGCTTGGAATTACCCACGTGTATGTGGATTGGAATGAAATCAGCCGATTTCGATCCGAGGGGAATTACGGGTTTTCTCCGTTCGTTCAGCCCGAGGTTTTCGACCGGCTGGTTTCCGAAGGGGTGCTCAAAAAGCTCGATCCTCTCGGCGCGCAACAGGATTTGTACGTCGTTTTGATACGGCCCGACGACAAAAAACAATAACGGATATTGGATTGTGAATGATTTTACGGTGGTAACCGGCGGAGCCGGTTTTATCGGCTCGCATTTGGTCGAGCTTTTGGTCGCTCGGGGCGATCGTGTTCGCGTGATCGAGCGTCCGGAGGCGCGGGTTGATCATCTGCCGGAGGGGGTGGAGATCATTCGCGCGGATATTCGCGATCGCGAATCGCTTAAGCACGCGTTCGATGGAGCGCGCTCGGTTTATCATCTCGCCGCGAATCCGAATTTATGGGCGCGCGATCGGCGCGAATTCGACGCGGTGAATCATCGCGGAACGATCCACGTGCTCGATCAGGCGAGAGCCGCGGGCGCCGAGCGGATTTTGCACGCGAGTACTGAAAGCATTCTCACGCGTGCGAAACAAACCGCGCCGATCGGCGCCGATATCCATATTTCTCCAAAAGATACGGTCGGCCCTTACTGTTTATCCAAATTACTGGCCGAGAACGAGGCGATCGCGCGGGGTCGCGCCGGCGAGTCGATCGTCGTCGTCAATCCGACGATGCCAGTCGGACCCGGCGACCGCGGCTTATCCCCCCCTACCCGGCTGATCCTCGATTTCGCTCTCGGTAAGCTTCCCGCGATCATGGATTGCACGCTCAACCTGATCGACGTTCGCGATATCGCTCTCGGGATGATCAAGGCGGTTGAAATCGGCCGGCCGGGAAGGCGCTATCTGCTCGGTGGAACAAACCTGACGCTCTTGGAGCTATTGAACAAGGTTGCGCAACGAACGGGCTCTCGCGTTCCCAGGGTGCGCGTGCCGTACGCCTTGGCTTTGGCGTTTGCTTACGCAAGCGAATCATGGGCCGATTATGTGACGGGAAAATCCCCCCAGGCGACCGTGACGGGAGTTAAGTTGACGCGAAGAACGATGCATTTCGACGCGACCGAAAGCCTCTCCGTGCTCGGTCTGGCGCCGCGGCCGATCGATCAATCGCTTGACGACGCGATCGATTGGCTCCGTCAGATGAAAATAATATCACAATCGATTAACTGAGAATCAGAAGCTATGCTAACATTATTATATGAATTATGTTATTTATCGCCGGGTTGGGACGATATCGACGACGGCTTTTCCGCGGTGTTTTTGGCTTCTTTTGCGAACGGTCCGGAGCCTTCCGCCGGGGGAACGACGGCGTCGGGGTTGTTCGGGTGTTCGTTAACCTCGCAGCCGACGACTCGTTCGAGGCTTGCGACCGCCTTGCCGATCTCGGCCTCGAACCGCGCGATCTGGAGCTCGACCTGCAACACGCCGCGCCACGCGGTGATCAATGAAAGAAAATCGAGCTTGGCGACCTCGTAATCGGTCGAAGCCAGATCGAGCGCCTGCTTGCTTTTGGGATAAATGTTCTGTTCAAACATCGCCAGAATTTCACGTTGAGCTTTGATTTGAACGAACAATTCTTTAATTTCACGGTATGTTTTATCACGATCGGCGTCGTATTTTCTGGAATCGGCGACGGCTTTGAATTGAGCCTCGCGGAGGCCCGCGTCGAGCTTGTTGCGGTAGATCGGCAGGTTGAAGTTGAACACCATGCCGAAGTTATCGTTGGGGTTCGATCGGAGCGTCGTCGACGCGGCGTTGTTCCGCTCCATCGCCCACGCGGTAAGTCCCAAGGTGAAGTTGGGATAATAGCGTTTTTTCGCGAGTTCGACCTCTTGTCGATCGCGTGCGATCGCGCTCAATCGCCCCTGAAGTTCAGGACGAGCCGCCGCGGCGAGTCGGTAAAGTTCGTCGACATGTTTAGGTGTTTGTGTTACCCGAGCTTCGTCGATCGTTCCCAGTTCGGCCTCGGGGCTGATATGAAGCTGTTCGGCGAGCGCGGCGCGGGCGGATTTGAGCGATTGATCGGCCTGGGTGATTTCGTTTTGAAGCTCTTCGAGGCCGATTTGCGCTCGATACACGTCCTGAGCGTTGCCGCCGGTGCGCACTCGTTCTTTGGAGATTTCGACAAATTGTTCGGCGAGATCGCGGTTTCGGTTGAGGATCGCGAGCGATTTCTCGGCATAATGGAGGTCGTAATATGCGCGTTTGACCTCGGCGACGGTTTCGAGTTCGGCGGCGGCGAGTTCGGCGATCGCGACCTTGGCGTCCTGATCGGCGACTTGCCCGCGGAGGCGTAGCGTGCCGAACCAGGGGAAGCTTTGGGTGATCATCGTGTCATAGGGCATATAACCCATAATGCTATATTGAGGTGATATCGATGGGACGGGCCAGATGACGTTTTGGAACATCGGGTCTTCGAGCGCGACGGCCTGGGGGATCCGTTCGCGCATCGCCTGGACGTTCGCCCAGGCGGCCTGGACGTTGCGGTTCTCGTGGATCGCCCGCCTGATGTAATCGTCGACGGGCCGTTTTCCCTCAAGCTCGGCGGGGACGGGAGCGGGATCGAGCGCGACCGCGGCGGGGTCGTGCGGGGGAATCGATTGCGGAGGCCTGTGGATGGCCGATTCGAGGTTATGTTCAACCTCGGCGTATTCGGGCTGAACCTCGTGTGCGGCGCATCCGCAAATTGTATAGAGCACAAGAATTGCGGCGAATTTGGTCGCTTGCCTTCGGGGCATGATCGAACTCCGGCGCGTGGAAACGACGTGTTCCTGCGCGATTTCCACGCGATGACGATTCGGTCGGCGCGACCGTTGTAACGAGCCCCGTCGGTATTATCGGCAATAACTCGCGCCGACTTTGGTGGAGATCGGACGGATTACGTGAGGTTTGTATCGTTTTCGTGTCGCTCGAGCGATCCGCCTGAATTCGGATTCCCGACCCTCATAAAATAAAAATTGCGAATATGAATGACTATTATTTCTAATGAATTCGGATTCACCGTGGATAGCTCAAATGTTATTATATAATAATAGTATTCTTGTAATTATCGGATCGAAATTCTTCAATCACTTCGGCGCGGGTTTGGGTTTGGAATCGGGCTTCGCCTCCGGCGACGCCGCTTTGATCTTTTCCCTCCATTCGGCGGACTTTTCGGGCTTGCCCCACGCTTCGTAAAGCGAAACGATCCGCGCCGCGGCTTCGGGAATATTGAAATTGCATTGCGGGGGGAATTATGGATACGCGAACTTTCATGCCTTCATATACTTGAATCGAAAGCGGCTCGGCGTCGGCGTACTGCTTTTGTCCGAGCAGAGCGGCGACGAGCAGGCTCATGGCGTTAAACCGTGTCCAATCGTCGGCGAGCTTCTTTTCGCGGATCGCCAAACACTCGCGGAGGAACGGTTCGGATTCGGCGGGCTTTCCTTCCATGAGCAAGTTCTTGCCGAGCCCTGCGAGAGCGGCTGCGATCTCCGGGCTTTCGGCGGGAGCGGATCGGCGTGCTCGTTCGAGTAGAGAGCGACGGATCGGCTCGGCCTTTTCACACTGCTTCTGCGATTCATAAGCAGATGCGAGGTTGTTGCGGCTGATCAGCGTCTCATTGAGGTCGGGCCCGAGCAATCGCTCCATTCCATCTAGGTCACCGCGGCAAAGCTCGACCGCCTCTTTATACCTGCCGAAGTGAAACGCCATGTGTCCTCGTTCGCTCAGCGACAACCAGAGCTCTTGACGATCCACGCCGGGCGAGGACGCGGCGCGATCGTGAACGGCTTGCCACTGCCCCTCGGCCTTGGCGATCGAGCCCAACGCATAGTACGTATTCGCGATCGCTTTTCGCATCGCGATCTCGAGCCCGGGATCGCTCTTGTATCGCTCGCCCACCTTTTCCGCGGCGCGATCGAGAACCTCGATCAAAGTCACCTTGTCCTCCGGAGCGTTGTTCGCGGGCTCGGCTTGCGTCAACAAGTCATTTATTAAAAACGTGTTTATCAACTCAAGCATTTTGAGTTGGGCGCGGGCTTCTTTTTCGGACTTCGCGGCGCTTATCCTCGCCTTGGTTTCGCCGTCGCGGTCGGCCTTCGCCTTCGCCTCGGTCGCCAGCGCGATCGCGATCGATCCGCGATCGCCGTTCGGCCTTGGACGCCAGAATCGCCGAAACGACGCTGATTAAAGTCGCCGCGATCAACACCAGGGCGAAAGCGCTTGCCGTCGCGAGCGCCTCGCGGTGCTTGCGCGCGAACTTCCGCAGCTTGTAAGAAGTCGACGGCGGTCCCGCCGATATCGCGCGCAAAAGCGTTCGCGGTCTCGTACCGTCGCTTTCGGTCCTTCTCGAGCGATTTCATCACGATCCAATCGATCTCGCCGCGCATCAGCTTCGTCAGTTTGGACGGCTCGGTCCGACGAACCGCGGCGATCGACGGCAAAGCGTCGCCCGATTCGCTTAGCCGAGTGCTCGGCTTGGGGGGCTCCTCCTCGCGAATCCGCCGCAAAACCTCGCCGTACGCGGCCCGCCGCAACCGAACCTTCTCGATCGGAGTCGAACCCGTGAGCAATTCGTATAAAAGCACTCCCAACGAGTAAATATCGCTACGCGTATCGATATCGATCCCCCCGCCTCGGCCTGTTTTAGGCTCATGTATTCTAATGTTCACACGAGAGCGCCGTGCTGGGTGAACAAAGTCTTTTCGGTCAGGCTTTGATCGACCGCCTTGGCGACGCCGAAATCGATGACATTGGGAACGGGCTTGCCGTCCTGAATCGTCACCAACACGTTCGACGGTTTAATATTACGGTGAATGATATCCTTTTGATGAGCGTGTTGGATCGCCTTGCACACAGAGATGAAGAGTTCGAGACGTTACC
>JAKBCQ010000053.1 GCA_021807585.1 Planctomycetota bacterium
GACTCTCGTCGTCTTCTTTTCGCTCGCGAGCTATTTTGTCGCCACCCGACCGCTCGCGGGCGACTCGCGCACGTTTCTCATCAAAGGACTTGAGCACTTTTGCACAAGATGGAAGCTCCCCCGCGCTCCATTTTTGCATAAGCTCCCGTGGTTTCATTTCATCGATCCGCTTGATGATTACGCCGAGATCCCCGAACCCGCGGGGGTCGAGGAAACGTCGAGCCGGTTCTTTCATACCGAATCGCTCGATCGACTCGTCCTGTTTCTGGCGATCACCGCTCCTCCACTTTTGCTGATGCTTTCGTTCCCCGCGGTTTTTCCCCGATTGGCGCGGCTCCGAAGGGTCGGACATTACACGCGGAAGAAGCCGGGGGATCTCGTCGTCGCTTGGTTCGGCGGAATCACGGCGGGCGCCACGACCGTCCCCATACTTGTTATGTGTTGTTATTCCGCTAATATTGTAATTAGTCGATATTATTGGCGCGAGGTCGCGTTTCTTCACGAGTCGACGTCTCGGCTGCATGAGGTGGCCGATCTTGTCGAACGATTGCGAACCGAGCGCGACGACCTCGATCTGGCGGATTGGAGCGAGATTCAATCGCACCTCAAGCAGATTCAGGGGCATCTGGCGAAGATCGAGGATCGATCGCGGCGCAAACCCCGACCGGGCCGAATGGGCGAATCCGAGCGAGCCGGGATCGCGCGGACGCGGCTGGGACGCGATATCGAACGGATCGATCGGATGAGGCGATCGGGCAAGTCGACAATCCAATCGCCCCCCTCCTCGAAAAATAGCGACGACGGAATTTCGGATCGCTCCAAGAACGCCGCCACGACCCCGAGAATCCCCTCGGCGCGCGATCGCGAGGCGAGACGGCTGTTCGAAGAAACGTGGGATCGGCTCGTCGAGATCGATCCCTTGATCCGCGAGCATCGCGACGACGAGCGATCGCTCACGCTCACCCGCTTCACCACAATCCCCTCGCTTATTATGCAAGCGCTTCTTTATATAATTTTCTCTATTTCTTTCAAATTCAAGCGATACACCTCGGCGCTGGCGATTTGCATGTTGCTGGGGCTCCTGGCCACGTTGTACACGACGTTCGTCTGTCTAGTCCCCTCGTTCGGTTTGTGGAAATTGGTGATCCCGGCGATCTTGATCGTCTGGGTTAGCTTAACGAATCATGATAAATACAAATTAACATTTGATGGTTTAGAGAGTTATTATACGGGCGCCCCCGCGTCGCTGGAAGCCGCGATGGAGCGGCCGTGCTCGGTTGATTATGGAACGATCAGCGACGATCGAGCGTTGCGGGCTTGGAGCGAGGGGCATCCCGCGCGGATGGGACGGCGCAAGCCGAAGCTCGTCGTCGTCGCGGCGAGCGGCGGCGGGTCGCGGTCGACGATCTGGGTCGCGTGCGTGCTGAAGGCGCTCGGCGATGCGATACCAGGATTCGCGAGCCACATTCGAGTGATGGCGGGAGCTTCGGGAGGCATGGTGGGCGCTGCGCATTACGTCGCGGCGGTTCGCGATTATCATATGCGATTCGGCGCCGCCGATCCCGCGCTCGCGCGGTTTCCCGCGGCCAAGGTGATCGAACGCATCAACCGAGACGGGCTTGACGATGTCGCCAAGCAGCTCGTGCTCCGCGACCTGCCGTCGATTTTTCTTCCCTGGCCACAACCGAACGATCGCGGCAAAGTGCTCGAAAGAACGTGGCGCGAAGGAGGCTTGCTCGAAGAATTCGCGGTCTTCGCCCCGGCGGAACTCGCCGGAAAAATTCCGTCGCTCATTTTTTCGCCGATGCTCGTCGAAGACGGCAGACGTTTAATTATAAGTAACCTTGAATTACCGTATATGTCCGCCGCCGCGGCGCGTTCGCTTACGGATAAAGATTTATCGAAACGCTACGGCGATCGACTCTCGACCTCGGCGGTCGAATTCCGCGCGCTCTTCGCCGATCCCGCTCGCGCCGCGCGGCTCAAATTAAGCACCGCGGCCCGCATGAACGCGACGTTTCCCTATTTATCACCCGCGGTCAATTTACCAGTCGATCCGCTTCGAAGCGTCGTCGACGCGAGCTTCTATGATAATTACGGCGTGAGCGTCGCCGCGAGTTGGCTGTTCCGCCATCGGCGTGCGGTCCGCGAACTCAGCTCTGGAGTCGTGCTCATCCAGATCCGCGATGAATTGAGCCTCGAAAATCGCCTCGGGGTCGGCAAAGCGGCTCGGCCGGGACCGTTCCAATCCGCCGCCGACGCGTTTCGCTTCTTCACCACTCCGTTCGTCGGCGCCGACAGGGCGCGGAACGCTTCAATCGCGTTCCGCGACGACGATGATCTCGTGTTCCTTTCGGAAATCCTCAACAAAGACGACGAAGACGCCTTCTTCACGACCGCGGCCTTCGAAAGCGGCGCCGACGCGGCGCTCTCCTGGTACGTATCCGACGCCGAAAAACGAGGCATCGAACGGCAAATCTTCGGTCCGATCAACCAGATCGCGATCCATCATCTCGGCGCCTGGTGGAATAAAGATTACTCATAATATGATAAAATTAACAACACAGAATTCTTCCTCAAGCCGGCGCGACGCTTAAGCGAGGATCTGATTATTCACAAGCTAATCGATGTTTTTGAATCAATACCCCTCGCTCGCGAATCGGGTTAGTAAATAATGTTCATTAATCGATAAGAATGCGGATCGAGCGCGGATCTCCTCCAGGCTCTCCGTCGTCCCCGGGCGATCTCGGGCCGCCGCGATCGATCGTCTCCAGATGATCGTCTCAATGCAAATTATGATGATGACGAATGATTTCGCCTTCTTTTAAGTAAACGACGTCCTCGGCGATGTTCGCCGCGTGATCGGCCACTCGTTCCAGATGCCGCGTCGCCGAGAAAAGCTCGAGCCCGGCTTCGATGCGATCGGGATCGGAACGCATCGACATCTTAAGGTCGTCGATAATCTCTCGATTGTAACGATCAACCTCGTCGTCGAGCGCGCGGATCGCCCGCGCCTTGTCGGCGTCGAGGTTGACGAACGCGTCCAGGCTGCCTCGAACCATCCGAATCGCCACCGCCGTCATCGCCTCGAGCTTCTCGGGAATCGCCGCCCCTTTACAATACTTGTTCAAATAAATCGCCCGCTCGGCGATGTTGACCGCGAGATCCGCCATCCGTTCCAGGTCGTTGTTGATTTTGAGAACCGCGGTCACGCGCCTTAAATCGACCGCGACGGGCTGGTGCAGAGCGAGTATTTTGAGGCATTCCTCCTCAATCCGAACCTCCCAATCGTCGATCGCCTCGTCCGACCGCAAAACGCGGTCGGCGAGATCGGCGCGCGAGTCGCAAAGCGCATGAATCGCGGTGTGGATCAGCTCCTCCACCGTCGCCGCGAGCTTGAGAATCTCGCACGTCAGCCGCTCCATGTCGCGAAAAAAATGGTTGAGCAAATATGCAACTCCTGATGAATTACCGGGACGATTCGTGGTCGATCGCTCCAGGAACAACGCGCGAGCCAAATCGTTCGATCAACCGATCCTCCCCGTGATGTACGCCTCGGTGCGCGGATCCTTGGGATTCGTGAATAATCGATCGGTCGCGCTGAATTCCGCCAAAACTCCCGTCCGATGCCCGTCCGCCAAGGCCTCGTCGGGCATCAAACACGCCGTCATATCGCTGACGCGACGCGCTTGTTGCATGTTATGCGTCACAATTACAATTGTATACTCATCTTTAAGATCGTCCATCAAATCCTCGACCCGCGCCGTCGAAACGGGATCAAGCGCCGAGCACGGTTCGTCCATCAAAATCACCTCGGGCTCGACCGCGAGCGTGCGCGCAATGCAAAGCCTTTGCTGCTGCCCTCCCGAAAGCTCGAGCCCCGATTCACGCAGCTTCCCTTTCACCTCGTCCCAAAGCGCGGCGCGACGGAGCGAACGCTCCACGAGCTCGTCCATATCCCCCTGATAACCGTTGATTCGCGCGCCCCAAGCCACATTCTGATAAATCGTTTTGGGAAACGGATTCGGCCGCTGGAACACCATGCCGATTCGCCGCCTCAGCGTGACGGGATCGGTCGACGACGCCGCGATGTCGACCCCCTCAAACCACAAATTCCCCTCCGAACGAGCCCCAGGGATCAGGTCGTTCATCCGATTGAAACACCGCAAGAGCGTGCTCTTGCCGCACCCCGACGGGCCGATCAGCGCCGTGATCCGATTCCGCGGAATCGCGATCGTGATCTCGCGCAACGCGAGCAAAGTATTATAATATACCGATAAATTATGCGTTTCGAGCACCGCGTCGGTCGAACGCGGCGGAGCGATCGCTTCGGCGGAGTCTCCCGCGGGGCTCGTTTTGAGCGCCGAAACATCCCCCGTCGGGGACGACTGAGACTGCGTCCGGGGCGCCGTTTCCGCATCGCCGCCGACCCTTGGTTCGGGATTCATATACGCTCACTTATCATCATGAAATCAGCCTCGATTCGAAGCCGCTCGACGGTTCCTCAGCACGATCGCGACCGAGTTCATCAAAAACAAGATCGCCAGCAGGATCAAGATCCCGCCGGACGCGACCGGTTTGAAACCGGGATCGGCCTCTTTGGCGTAATGATAAATCTCAACGGGGAGCGCCGTGTAACGATCAAACGGCGATCGCGGCACGAGCGGTATCGACGCCGCGGCGCCCACCATCAACAACGGCGCCGTTTCTCCAATCGCGCGGCTGATCGCCAAAATCGTTCCCGTCATGATTCCAGGTAATGCACACGGCAACACGTGATCACGAATTACCTGCCAGCGCGATCCTCCCAGCGCCAATGCCCCCTGACGCAGGCTCGCGGGAACCGTTCGGAGCGCCTCCTGCGTCGTGATCACAATCACCGGCAACACCAGCAAACCAAGCGTGAGCGACCCCGTCCAGAGCGTCGGACCCAGCGCCAATCGCTTTAATCCAAAAGCGCGGGCGAACAACGCCAAACCTAAAATTCCGTACACAATCGAGGGGACCCCCGCCAAATTGGCGATGTTCGTTTGAATGAACCTGCGCAACCGGTTCGGCGCCGAATACTCCTCAAGAAACACCGCGGCGCCCACCCCCACCGGAATCGCCAGGAAAATGACGAGCGAAAGCAGCCAAACCGTCCCCCAGATCCCCGCCTTGTAACCCGACCGATCGGGATCAATCGACCCGAACCGACCTGTCAACTTATACAAAAATTCAAAAATCGGAACATCGCTCAGTTGCACGACGACCGAGCGGATCATGATGAACAACACCACGACGCCGATCGACGTCGCGACAAAACATGCCACGCCGAACGCCGCGCCGAAAAGCTTACGGCGCAACCTCCGAGGGCGAAAATCCCCCCCCGATCGCGCGGCGACCGCCGGAATCATGGCGTCGACTCCTTATACCGCCTGATCACCGCCCCTGATAACATATTTAAACATAACGTGATAAAAAACAACGTCATCCCGACGGCGAATAGCGAGAGATATTCAGCCGAACCGTACGAAGCCTCGCCGTTCGTCACCGCCACAATGTAAGCCGTCATCGTTTCGATCGATGTAAACGGATTGAGTTTGATTTGCGCCAGGCTTCCCGCGGCCAGCACCACCGCCATCGTCTCGCCAATCGCGCGACTGATCGCCAGAATGAACGAAGCCGCGACCCCCGAAAACGACGCCGGTAATACGATCCGCGTCGCCACCTCGAACTTCGTCGCTCCCAACGCATAGCCCGCCTCGCGCAACGATCGAGGCGCCGCCGAAAGAACGTCCTCGCTCAACGACGATACGAGTGGAACAATCATAATGCCCACCACGATACAACCGCTGAACGCGTTGAACTGCTCGACCCGAATCCCCAAAGGAGCGAGCACGCTTTGAAGCCAGGGTGTGATCACCGTAAGAGCCAGATAGCCGTAGACAATCGTCGGAATCCCCGCGAGCAGTTCAAGCGTCGGTTTCAGAACGCGACGCAGCCGCTCGGGAGCGTATTCGCTCAAAAAAATCGCGCTCAAAAGACCGATCGGCAACGCCACCAACGACGATCCCACCGCAATCACAAACGTCCCCCATAACAACGGCGGCAGCCCAAACCGAGGTCGAGCCGATTTGAAATCGATCTCCGTCCCCGTGAAAAACTCAAACATGCCGATCTTCGACACGCGAAAAAACGAAATCGTCTCCCCCCCCAACACCCCCAAAATCAAAACCGTCGTCACAATCGTGATCAGCGCGCATCCGAACAGCAAAAACCCCGTCGCCGCCCCCTGCGCGTTACGCAACCGCGAAGGACCGCTCCAATTCGATCGGTTCGATTCGGGTTCAATCTTAATCATAATTACTTCTATTCATAATATCAGACATTACAATCATAATCGTTGAATCGATCATTAGCTCTCAAAACCCCGAGGTCGGCCGCCGAATGTGATCATTTGGCCGCGGTTTTCGGCGTCTTCCGTTCGTTCTCCTTGCGATCGTCGGCGGTCGGCGCCACGTACCCCCCCGCCTCGGCCAGCTCTTTCACGTTCGCCAGATAAAACGACACGAACTCCGCGACCTCGGGTCGACGCCGAAGCGCCGAACTTTTCACATAAATATAAAGAGGACGCGATAACGGAGCATACGTTTTATTATTGATCGTTTCCGACGCCGGTGCGACCGCCGGCGCGTCGGGCCCGTTTTGGATCGCGACCGACCGCACCCGCTTCTCGTTCGCCTTGTAATACGCGTAGCCGAAATAACCGATCGCGTCGCGATCGCCCGCCACCCCGTTCACCAGAAGATTGTCGTCCGAGCTCGCCTGCACGTCCTTCCGTTGCGCACCCGTTTTTCCCACCGTCGCCTCGGTAAAAAAGTCGAACGTCCCCGAATCGTCGTCGGGGCTGTAAAAAACGATCTTCCGGTCGGGCCAGGAAGAATCAAGATCTTTCCAAGTTTTCACTCTAGAATCGGGCGCCCAAAGAGCCTTCAATTGTTGAACGCTTAACGATTTGACGAAATCGTTTTTGGGATTGACGACCACGGTGATCCCGTCGTAGCCGACCGTGAACCGCGTCCACTCGATCCCTTGCGCCCTCGCCTTCGATTCCTCGCCGGGCTTGGCCGGACGCGACGCGTCGACGATATCCACCTCGTTTTGCAGATAACGCGCAAATCCCCCCCCCGTCCCGTGCTCGTCGACGATCACCAGAACCTCGGGCTTCTGTTTGCGATAAGCCTCTTGCGCCGCCATGCTGATCCGATAAACCGTGCTCGAGCCGTCGATCTGAATCGGCTCCCCCGATTCATCGCCCCCCCGGCATCCCACCGCGAGGCCGATCATAAGTATCGAATAAAACGCGCGTATCGTGCGAAATCGCATGTCGGTCACAATCGATGAAGGTCGTTCGATCACAAGCAAGAACTCCCAGTATAATAGGCGGTTATGAAGGTCTCGTGAAGACCGCGTAACTTCGGCGGTAAGATCATGTCGGCGCTCGCATACTGGGAAGACGAACCGTAAAGCGCGATCCCGCTCCCACCCGACTCGCCACCGTCACGCTCCCTCCCAACGTCTGCGCGATGTGTTTCACGATCGAAAGCCCCAGCCCCGTCCCGCCCAGCTCGCGGCTCCGCGCCTTGTCCACCCGATAAAACCGCTCGAATATCCGCGAGATGTCCTCGCGAGGAATCCCGATCCCCGAATCGGTCACCTCGATCACCACCTGATCGGGATCCCGCGCCGATCGACACGAAACCCGCACCGATCCACCTTCAGGTGTATATTTGATTGCATTATCGATCAAGTTATCGAGAATCTGCCGTATCGCCTCCTCGTCCGCCCGCACGTAAAGCAAACGATCCCCCGTTTCAATCTCGTCCATCCCGTACGAAAGCCGCTTCGCCTCGGCGCGGCCGCGATGGCTCTCGACCCGCTCACGCGCCGCGGGGATCACGTCGAGCGGACCGTGACGAAACGGATCCTGACCCGATTCCAATCGTGCTAAACTCAGCATATCCAATATCAACTGATTCAACCGATCCGCCTGTTCGTCAATATGCTTAAGAAATCGTATATTAACTTTATCGTCCTTGAGCGCCCAATCAATCAACGTCTCGGTATAAGCTTTAATCGAAGCGAGCGGCGTCTTCAGCTCGTGCGATGCGTTGGCCACGAAATCCTGCCTCATCCGTTCGAGCCGACGCAGCTCGGTGATGTCGTGGAACACGAGCACCGCCGCCGAAGGAGGAGGGCCCGGCAAAAGCGTTCCATGAACCGCGAGCAACCGCGCCTGAACCCTCGGCAAGCCGTCGAGGCTCGCGAGCGCAATCTGACCCTTATAAGGATCGGGTCCCGCCAACGTCGCCTCGACGACGTCCTGAATCTGTGGGCTCCGGATCAACTCGGGTACGAGCCGGCCGACCGATCCCGACGACAGTCCGAACAGCCGATTCGCCCCCGCGTTCGCGAACAACAGCCGACGACGCGCATCGACCGCCATCACCCCCTCCTCCATCACGCTCAATACCGCTCCCAATTGCCTCCGATCACGCTCGAGCGCGTCGATCCGTTCTTCGAGCCTCGGAAACGCCGCGTCGACCAGCGTCGCCAGCGGTCGGAGCGATCCTTCAATCCCCGCCGCAACCGGTCGCGTCCGCCTCCCCTCCTCAAGCGAAGCCACCGCACGCGACATCTCACCCACCGATCGCCTCAACGATCGCTCAAAGCTTGAAGCAATCCCCCAAACCGAGCCGCAAGCTAACAGCGCCGCCGCCAGAGTAAGCCTGCCGAGACGACCCGACTCGGCGTCGATCGACGATCGATCGCGAGCCACCCGAACCAACGAAACCGGCTTACCTCGCTCCCACCGCGCCGAGCGCACCGTCGCGATCTCGTGCAGCCTGGGAAGACCCGTCGAATTCTCCTCCGACAAAGGTATCAACGCGATCGCACGCCGCGTCTCGGCCTCAATCGCGCGCCGACGCAAGTCCGCCGAAGGCCCGCTCAACGCCGGATACCCGGCGATATAATCTCCCTCTATGCTATGATAACTCGCCGTCATCCCCGAACCCGCCAACGTGTCGTCAAGAATCCGTACGATCGTCGCGGGCTCGGAATCACGCGACTCCTCGATCCGCTCGGCCGCAATCCGAGCCGACCGCGCCGTCTCTCGCCGCGCCGACGCAATCCGACCC
>JAKBCQ010000054.1 GCA_021807585.1 Planctomycetota bacterium
CCGCCGCCGAAGCCGACCTGCGTCGCGCGATCAAGCTCGGCGAAAACGACCCCAAGATCGCCCGCGACCCCGCAATCCACGCGGCGCTCGGCGAGGCGATCTCCCGCCAGGGACGAGCCGACGACGCCGACGCGCTCCTCTCCGATCTCATCGAACACAATCCCAATCGCGTTTCGATTTATGTCGCACGTGGATATTCTCGCATGAAAGATCCTAAGCGTATGGATCTGGCGCGGGGCGATTTCGATTCGGCGCTCGCGATCGACTCGCGCGATGCGCTCGCGCATCTCGGGCTCGCTTATCTGATCAAAGATCAAGATCCCGCCGAAGCCCTGAAAGAGGTGGAAAAAGCGCTCGACCGCGAGCCCGGCGGCCTCGACGCGATCCAGCTTCACGCGCTCTTGCTCGCACGCCTGGGACGAACCGACGCGATCGCCGAGGTCGACCGCCTGATCGAGGCGCCCACTTCGGTCCGCCTCTATAACGCCGCGTGCGCGCTTGCGATCCTCTCCAAAACCGCCGCCGATCCCCGGCTCGTCCCCCACGCGATCGACCTCCTCAAAAAATCGATCGAGATGGGCGTTCCCGTCGCCGATCTTTCCGCCGACCCCGATCTCGAACCGCTCCGCAATCACCCCCAATTCCTCAAAATCGCCGCGACGCTCAAATCCAAGCGATCCGCGATCAAGAGCCCGCCGCGCAAAACCGCCGAATCGCGTGCGAATCGATAATTCATCATTATCAATATATATCTATGAATAATGGATGGTTAACCCGAATTCGCGGCGAGCGATTCGGGTTCGGATGGACAATCGGGGGTTGAGGTTTCTAGGATGTGATATTCTCGATCGGAACCCGCCGACGTTACGGCCAGAGTTTCCGAGCGTCATTACGGCGTCGAACGACGCGGGAAGAGGATTGCATGTCGGAACGTCGCGGCCCCAAAGGCCGACGCGGGGGGGGCGACCCCTCGTCGCAGCGGGGCGATCGCGGGCCATTACCGAAACGAGATCGCCGCGGATCGGGGGCGTCTCCCGAAGGCGCCGCGCGCGATCATCGCGACGAATCGCGAGGAGGATCGGGGCAACCCGCATCAAACGGACCGACCGCGCGCAAACCGCACGGCAAGAAACCCCACGACCGCAAGCCGTACGGCAAGCCTCGGTATGATCGCAAGCCGACCGCCGCGGCGCAAGGTCGATCGCGCCGTGACGACGATCGCAATTCCGCCCAGCCGGCCGAGGACGAACGCGGCGAACGACTCCAAAAAATCCTCGCGAGCGCCGGAGTCGGCTCACGACGATCGTGCGAGGAACTCATCCTCCGCGGCCGCGTCTCGGTCGACGGCAAAGTCGTCCGCGAACTCGGAACCCGCGTCAACCCGCGCAAATCGAACATCGAGGTCGACGGTCAATCGATCGAACCCGAACGACATGTTTACTTCGCGGTGCACAAACCGCGCGGCTACGTATCGACGAACAACGATCCCTCGGGCAAACCGCGCGTGCTCGATTTGCTCCCAGGTGTTCATGAACGCATCTATACAGTCGGCAGGCTTGATGAGAACAGCGTCGGGCTCATTTTGCTGATGAACGACGGCGAACTCGCGAACAAGCTCGCGCATCCCAAATTCGGCGTCGAGAAAGTGTATCGAGTCGTCGTCGCCGGGACCCCGACCCCCGACGTCCTCAAAAAACTGACCGAGGGAGTTTGGCTCGCCGAGGGAAAGGTTCGCGCCCGCCGCGTCCGTATCGTCGGCAAACGAGGCGACGCGACGATCCTCGAAATGGTTCTCGCCGAGGGAAAAAATCGCGAAGTGCGCCGAATGCTTGCGCAATTTGGTCATAAAGTGATGGCGCTCACGCGGATCTCGGTCGGGCCGATCGCGCTCGCGGGGCTCAAGTCGGGCATGTGTCGTCCGCTCACCCGTCGCGAGATCGACCTGCTCCGCAAAGTCGCCTCGGGAGAGGAAATCAAACCGTTCGATCGCGATCGCCCGCGCGAATTCCATCGCGAACCGACTCAACACGCCGACAAGCGATCCGACCGCGCTCCGATAAACGTCGACAAGAGAACCGAACAAACACCTGTCCATGTCGATAAACGTTCTGAACGTCCCCGAGTCGGCGCCGATAAGCGTCCTGAACGTCCCGTCACTAACGCCGACAAGCGTCCTGATCATCCTCAGGCGAACGCCGACAAGCGTCCCGAACGTCCCGTCACTAACGCCGACAAGCGTCCTGATCATCCTCAGGCGAACGCCGACAAGCGTCCCGAACGTCCTTACGCGCATGCGGGTTCCTCAAACCAAAGCGATCGTCCGCGCGATTCCAGACGCGATCAAAATCGACGCATCGGCGATCGTCCCGAAGGAAAGCCCGCCGATTCCAAGCGTGCCGACCGCGCCTCCGCCAAGGAAATCCAGCGAACCGATCGCTCTCAGTCAAACGCGGGCCCCGCGCGCCGCGACGATCCACCGGTATCGGCCGAATCGGCGCCTCAAATCGATGTTCAACCGCCGATCAAGCCCGATACGCGATCGGGGCTTTCGCACTCGGGACGGAAGTCGATCATCGGTCGACCGCGATCGCCGCAACCGAGCGATCAATCCGACGAGCCGACCGCCCAGTCGTCGCCGCGCGAACGCCGCAAGCCCGCCGCGTTTCTCGGCATTCCCCAATCAAAACGCCGACCGATCGACGACGACGAAGATCTTGGCGTGATCGTCGACCCGATCGGTTCCGAAGACGATCGCGCCGATCGCGGTTCCAAAGGCAAAAAACGAGGGCCCTGGATCGAGCCCCCCAAGCCCCGCGTCATCGGACTTGATGATGGCGGTGCGGAAGTTGAAAGGAAACGCCCCGCGGGACCGCGTAAACCCGCGCCCCGCAAGCCCCCCGCGGCGGGCGGCGGTAAAATCAAATTCACGCCGCGCGGCCGGTCGAATCAAGGATCTCCCAAACGCGCCCCCAAACCCGAAGGCCCAAAGGGGGATTCGTGATCGTCGATCTCACGATCGGCGGGAGCGCGGCGGATGATTTCTTGAATACGGATCTGAATAGGTATTTATGAAATGACGTCGGCGATCGTTACGAATGATTGTGTCTTGCATCATTCGGTCGCGGTGATCGAGAACGTATCGATCGCTCGTGATACGTACCGCGTTCGGCTCAACGATCCCGCCATGGCGCGGGGGATTCTTCCCGGTCAATTTTTGATGATCAGGCCCGGCGAGGGGAGCGATCCCCTCCTGGGCCGGCCGTTCGCGCTTTATGACGTCGCGCGTGATCGTTCGAGAACTCCCGTCGCGATCGACGTCGTGTATCAGGTTGTGGGTCGAGGGACCGCCGCGCTCTCGAGGCGACGAACGGGTGATTTTTTAAACATATGGGGACCACTTGGAAACGGATTCGGTCCTCCTCCCGATCCCGCGGGGCCGGTCGTTTTTGTCGCGGGGGGGATCGGCCAAACGCCGTTCCTGGCGCTCGCTCGCGATTGGCTCGGTCGATCGTCGTACGGATCGAACGGAGCGAACGCGAATGAACGATCACGATCGTGCGATCGTGCGACGCTCCTTTACGGCGTCCGCTCGGCCAATCTGCTTGCGGGGGTCGGCGATTTCGAGGCCGCGGGGGTTGAAGTCGAGATCGCGACCGACGACGGAACGGCGGGTTATCACGGCTTCACGACCGATCTTCTCGAACGACGATTGGCGGGCGGAGAACGTCCCGTTCGCATCGTCGCGTGCGGTCCTCCGGCGATGCTCGCCAAAGTTGCGCAAATCACCTTACATTATAACATTTCTTGTCATGTTTCGCTCGAGAATCACATGGCGTGCGGATTCGGCGTCTGTTTTAGTTGCGTCGCGCCGATCGTGCAAACCGGCGGCGCGATCGACCTCCGTCGCGTGTGCGTCGAGGGGCCCGTGTTCGACGCGCGTACGGTCGCGTGGGACGAGGTTTTGGGATCGCATATCGCGGGCTAAAACCAACCTGTAAATTCCTGAAACCAGACCGTTGACTTTTCGACGGCCGTCATTACTATAAAACCAGATCTAGAAAACCAAAGTTCGCCGGGGCGCTCGGATCGGACGTTAATGGTTCTTCCACGCCGCGGCGAAGCGAGCGGGTCGATCGACTGAAAAGCCGTATTCCGCGGCGATCGTTCCGGGAACCGTCGTTCCGAATCGATCGGCGCGGGAATCGACGTTCGACCGCGATCGTTCCGACATAAATCATCGATCGAAAGGAGAACCGCATGGCGCGCCCCCCGGCCAAAGAGCTGACCGAGCGCGAGCTCGAGGTGATGCACGAGTTCTGGAAACTCGGCGACGCGACCGTCGCCGACGTCCGCGAAGCCCTCGCCGCGGGAGGGCTCGATCGCGCATACACGACCGTCGCCACTCTCGTCAAAATCCTCGTCGATAAACAATTCATCAGACAAACGAACGACGAACGTCCGTTCCGATTCCGTCCCGTTCGGTCGTACGAGGACGTTTCGGGAAAACTCCTCGGCGAACTCGTCAAACGCGTGTTTCAAGGCTCACGTGAACAATTGCTTGTTCGCTTGATCGAGCAACGCAAGCTCTCCGATAAAGAGCGCGAATTGTTGCGCAAGGTGCTGAAGGAGGAACAGCGATGAACGCGCTGGGTACGATTCTGTTCGGTTGTTTGGCTCGGGGCGCGATCCTCGCCGCGGTCGGCGGAGCGATCGGTTCCCTGGCGCGACGACGAAGCCCCGCCGCGGGCGTGAACGCCTCACTCGCGACGATCCTTTTACTGGCGCCGATCACGATGTTCGCGTTTTCCCCCTGGCCGGCGTGGCGACGCATCACGATCGGAGCGAACCCGGTCGCCGTTCCGAAGCACGTCGTCGCCGACGCTCGTCTCGAGTCCGAATTCGCCCCCGGTGACGCTCGGCTCGCGAACCAAAAGCCGCTGTTCACGTTCGGATCGGATTGGAACGGCGATGTGAACGCGATCAAAGCCGATCACGTACAAACCGATCCCGATCGATCGCCGCCGAATCGCGCCGGAGCGTCGCGCATCGTCGCATCAACATCAATGATAATCACGAATATTCGATCGATTGGAGTCGCGGGGTGGTTCGGTTTCGCGGCGCTCGGCGCGATCGGAATCGGACTGATTCGGTTCGCGCTCGGTCTTTGGGGAGTTCGCGTGCTCGTGAACCGAAGCGTACCGATCGACGATCGTGAGCTGCTCGACGAAGTCGAACTGGTGCGCGCCGAGCTTTCGTGCGTGAGACGGATCGATCTTCGCGAGACCGACGCGATTTCCACCCCCGCGACCGTCGGTGGAAGGCGCCCCGTGCTCCTTTTGCCGGTCGATTGGAGAGCGTGGACGAGCGAAGAGCGGAAGGCGGTCTTGGCGCATGAGATTGCTCATATCAAAAGAAACGATTATATCTATGGAGTGCTGGCGCAGTTTTGTTTGGCGCTTCATTTTTATCAGTTGCCGGCGCATTGGTTGTGCCGACGGTTGCGGTTCGATCAGGAGCTCGCGGCCGACCTTGAGGGGGCTCGGCTGATCGGCGAGCGGACGCGGTATCTCAAGCTCTTGGCGGGGATGGCGCTGCGGGACGATTCCATTTCCTTGTTAAAATGGCCCGCCCGCGCCTTCTTGCCCGGCAAGGGGATGTTCGTGAGGAGGATTGAAATGCTTCGCGATTCAACATTTCTACAAAGTTACAGACCTTCGTATTTCGCGCGCGCCGCGACGTTCGCTCCGATCGTCGCGATCGGCCTACTTTTGATCGGCCTTCGCGGGCCCGAGGGATCGGCCGTCGGGACCGCTCAAGCGCAAGGCCTGGCCGCCGCGGCGGGCGATCAACCCGCCAAGTCATTGAGCCCGATCGACGTTTCGATCGTCCCGACAGACGCGGTGATGATCTTCGGCGTTCGTCCCGCGGATCTCTTGGCTTCTCCCGATCGCGCCAAATTGGCGGCGTGGATCAACGAAATGATGGAAAATCTCGGACCCGGCAAAACCGACGTGAAGATCGGCGAGATCGAACAGATCCTCATGTTCAAGCTTCGCGCGCACCGAGGAAACGAGGGGCCGGTCCGGCCGCCGATCGAGGAACTTGTCGCGGGACACTCGACAATCATGCTGCGTGCGGTCAAGCCGATCGATTGGGAGCAAAAATTGCTCGCATTCTCACGCGGCCAGGCGAAATTCGAGACCGTCGAGTTCGAAGGACAAAAGTATCAACGATCGATCGAGCCTTTTGGACCGAACGCCCCCGCGTATTTCCAACCCGACGATCGAACGATCGTCATCGACCGCGAGAACATGTTGAAAAAAGTGATCGCGTCTTTCAAGAATCCCGCCGATCATAAGGATTGGGAGGAGGCGTGGAAGACGGTCGGCGATCGACGAATCAAGATGTATCTTGATCAAGGATGGTTGCGCGATCAAAACCCCGATCGTCAATTGCGCGATCCCGTCGAGCGATCGATCGCTCCGCTTTTGGAACTTCCCAGGACGGCGGTCGTCGGGATCGACTTGGACAAGCAAATCACGCTTGATCTTAAAATGATCTGCGATTCCGAGGTCGCCGCGACCAAGGTGAAGCAGACCGCCGAGGCGGTTGTGACTTTGGCGCGAAACTCGCTCGATCAATCGGCGGAATCGACCGCGCGGATGCCGCGCGATCGGGCGCGGTTTTTCGGTATTCTGATCGACACCGCGAAAACCGGGCTCACGAACGCGAAGATCGAGCAAAAAGGCTCGGTCGTCGTCTTGAGCACCAATTCCGACGACGTATCGGCGATCTTGCCGAGGTTGATCGAAGGCGCTCGCTCGGCGCGTGCGGGAGCGCGCGCGGCGCAGGGGATCAACAACCTCAAACAGATCGGGCTCGCATTTCATAATTATGTTTCGGTGCACAATCATTTCCCGCCCGCGGTCGTCATCGGCCCCGACGGCAAAACTCCGCACAGTTGGCGGATCGAGATCCTGCCGTTTCTCGAACAACAAGCGCTTTACAATGAATATCAAATGAACGAGCCGTGGGACAGCGAGAAGAACCTGAAGGTTCTCGCCAAAATGCCCGCGGTTTATCGCTCCCCCGACGCCACGCTCGGGACCACGCCGATGGATCAATTCAGCTCGTACTTCGTTTTAACCGGTCCCGATACGATCTTCTCGGATAACAAAGGATGCGAACTCCAATCGATTACCGACGGCAATTCGAACACGATCCTGGCGGTCGAAACGCCGCGAAGGATTCCCTGGACAAAGCCCGAGGATATCGCGGTCGGAGAGATCAATCCGCTTGATCCGAAAGGATCTTTGCCCAAGATCGCCGGATTTCAGGGCGACGAATTCCACACGTTGTTCGCCGACGGTTCGGTTCACACGATCAAGCCGACGATCAAGCCCTTGGTATTGATGGCGCTGATCACCAGGGCGAAGGGAGAGGTCGTCGACTCGAACGAACTCGATCGATAAAAACATATTTGTAAGCTATACGCTCGGTCCGACGAACATCGGGCCGAGCGTTTTCGTTTCCGTCGCGCCGATCCACCCGACGAGGAACCCGCTTAAATGTGAAAATACTAATTATTGTTCACACTTTGCGATATTGGGTTGAAGTCGATCGGCCGCCGTCGTCGAGGTTTTGGATTTGATAATCGCCGAAGAGGTTGGGGGAGTGCGCCCTAAGAACTTCGAGCGTGAGGACGGCGACTTTGCGGATCTCGGCGTCGGCGGCGGCGTCGCCTCGGAGTTCGATGAAATGACGGAACGCGCGGGCGTTGCCGGTGACGAAGATTTTGGTTTCGGTCGCGTTGGGAAGGACGCTGCGCGCCGCCTCGCGCGCTTTTTTGCGGCGGAGCGTTTTGTCTTCGATCTGTTTGAATTTGGCGTTGAGGCCGTCGGCGAGCGCGCGATACGCCCTTTGGCTCGCGGCGACGCTTTCGAGCCAGATCGCGTGCAATTCGGGATCGGCTGCGATCGGCTCGGGCTCGACGAACTCGCAAGTCGATTCGTCGACGAACCGCTGCGAAAGCTGCGAATATCCCATCCCGGCGCGGTGTCGGATCAACTCATGCGTGAATGATCGGCTAACACCCGTGAAGATCAAATTGAACACCGCGTGTTCGAGCACGCTGCCGTGGCCGACCTCGAGGATGTGCTCGACGTACGCGGAGTTGCCGCCGGGTCTGGGCCTGGCGAAGCTCATGTAACAGAGCCTGCCGGCGATCTCGACGAGCTTTTGCCCGGCGATTTCGGTGTCGGTCGACCATTTGTCGACTCCGTGATCGGCGAGGAACCGGTCGATCTCGCGGTCGTCGGTCGTCTGCGATCCCACGAGATAAACCCCGGGCTCGCGAACGATCTGAACCGCCGCGTCGTCGCCCATGGAATTGGAATCAATCATGATGCTAATCTTAAATATAAGGTAATTTTCTTAGTTTGAACGCACATTGGCGATTCGCCGACGGCCGTATCATAGTGTTTCGTGAGCGGCGGCGGAAGATCGTCGATTTTTCGTTCAGTTCGGAAGAAAATGCTTTCTTTCCGTTTGATCACGCGCTTAAGCTAGTCGATCGAATGTGAGTCTCGCCCTAGCCGCAACGGCTGTTCGACTTCGATCTCGTGCGCTGATATCGATTTTTGCTGTGCGAATCGCCTCGAGTCGTCATCGCTCGCGATTGAACGAGAAGATGAATGTGGGGAGGGGAATCGACATGACCCGCTCGTCTCTTTGGAAGTCGTTATTGATCGTCGCGGCGTCACTGATGCCGGCGTCGCTTTATATGATTTCGATCTTCTCGCACGAGGAGGACGATCCTCCCGGAGCGCGAGACGTCGAAAACGACGGTCCCAAGCCGGGCCGAAGCGTTGAAGTTCCGCCGGGGCTGATCGGCCTCGAGGTGACGCTTGGCCTGGGGAGCGCAGCGCCTACGGTGTGGGATGGGACGATCAAGGTCTCGGAGGGTCGAGTCGCCGAACTCGACGTTGTGCGCTCGGCCCCCGGTTCACGGGTTGAGGGGGATCGGTTCCACGTCGCGGCGACGAAGACCGCGGTTGCAAAGAATGCGAAAGCGAAGACAAAAAAGAAAATCACGGCGAAGAAGGCTCAAGTTCGGGGTCCGGCGCCGGTCTTGAGGGTGAACGTCGAAGCGCCCGAGACCGCGA
>JAKBCQ010000055.1 GCA_021807585.1 Planctomycetota bacterium
AATAGATACAATTAGAAATGAGATGTTTCATCCGAATCCTGGATCACAATGATTTCAGAATGTTGAATTTGTGATTCCTCTCAAACAATGTTTTTATCTGGTTGTCATTAAAACCGATTTCCCGTAAAATGAGAAGTTTGATGAACATATCTAGTTTCTCGATAACTCGATATAAATCCTCACCTTTTAGCGGCCGTCGTGGAACTTCGACGCGCCGCTGAAAGTGGAGAAGAGTATCGGACAGCGATCGCACGTATTCGTGAACGTCGTCGATCCATAGACGCGTCAAGCGAGAGTTATTTTCCAATAATCGTTTAAGATTGACGAGGGACTCCACATCGCTCGAGACGGGAAGCATTCCCCTCACCAATTCTCTTTCATCTTCGGTGAACTCGGCGAGCGCGGCGCCCTCGACGGCTTCGATGAGTCGCGTCGTGATTTTAGATGATCCCACAAAGCCGGAACAGAGCGAATTGAACGCTTTCAGGAGGATCGACAATCGGTCGTCGAGATGCCTCGGCGTCGAGTAGACGTGAGCGAAGTAAAGCTCGTTGAACCGTCCGTGCTCCTTTGTGAAACCAAACCAAGCCGCGAATAGATCGATCCCGAAATCGCAAGCGTCTTTATATGTGAACAACATTTCATCATGACGATTTGACACACCTTTATCTTTATGCTTAATTATCGGATCGAAGACGAGATTGAGTTCAGACAACCGTAAGGCATCGTGATGTTCTCTCCGTGAGTAATAGACGATCTTCTCGACCGTATTGGGGCGATCGGTCGCGAAGCTGAGGAGATCCTGAAGTCGACGAATATCGTCGGGAAACAACGACTTCGGATCGAGATCGCCGACCGGCCGAATCACGAGAGACGCCGCCTCGGAGAGCGTAATCTTGTGAGCGCTCAGAGAGGTTTGAAAACCGACGCTCAATGTTAATATCTTTTCTCCATACGAGAACTTGATTGCGTCTGGTACGACATATCGTAGAAGCATCGTTTTTCCGTCCTCATGCGCGTGTTCGACATTGATTCCGCTCAATCCCGCCCAATTCGTTAAGCAAGAATAACCAATTTGCATGCATTCATAACGAGAAGAGCCTTCGGAGAGATGTCGATCGCCTAACGTCGCTTTCGCGGCCCGAATTGTCTCCGAAGTAAATCCCTCGCTATCAAATTGACATCGAGTTTGGAAACAATCAATCAGAGTGACAAACGACCCAATCGGAAGATTTCCCACCACTCCATGAATCATCGAATATCGATCGGGCTCCGGCGACCATCCGGGACGAAAACTTCCCAGTAAGATAAGCTGAAGACCTTCGTCGTCGAACTTTAATGTGCCCGCCACCTTGTCGTCGGGATCGTCGTGTTGAAACCATAGACCGCTCGCTTCGAAGTGTTTCATTTGTTCCTACAACCATTATGCGGCGAATGGCGACCGGATTCTTGAGACCCGACAATCGTCATGGTCGTTATCCGGGATGATCCTTCCTCCATCAACCCTGTTGAAAGATATGGATTTCCCCTCAACCCAGGGCCCGATCATCGCCGCGGCGAAATCGGCCGCGGCGTCCGAAAGCGCGCAAGAGATCACCAACTCTTGGATCGCGTCGGGATCGTGAAATTTTCCTCCAACGAGATCGGTCCAAGCCAGAATCTCGACCTTATCAGACGTCGGCTCGTGCTGAATGATTCGCACCCCTCTTCGTTTTGAAGGAGAGACCGCGCTGAAGATGGGATTGCCGTCGAGCAGGTCGGGCGCCCCCGTCGAGATCCAGGGATAAGACCAATCGGAATCGAGTCGGTTTTTCATGATATCGTTCCAGCGGCTAATCCAATAATTCTCGACGCGACGGTATTCATCGCTGTTCGCCAGAAAGTTTTTAAAAAAATGGGTAATCATTATGATAACCTGATAATCATTTATGGAATAAATGCTTTTCCATAGAATATATCAATATCAACTATTCGACCTTTTTTATTCGGAGGCTGCGGATAACTTTTTCGGATGATCGGCGGCGCGGTTTCCGAACCTCCTCGTGCAATCATGCGATCGATGAAGGTTTTGGCTTGACGAAAACCTTCGACCCTCAGTTCGGTTTCGCGCTGACCGATCTCCTCCTTTAAACTATCGAGATGAGCGTAACCCGTCGACGCCAAAAGAGGCGACTCTTGGTCCCAACCTTTTGATGCATAAACCGATCCCCCCTGCGCCTGAATGACTCCTCGATGATCCATGAAGTCGTCTTCCCGTTTCCCGAAGGTCGGAGATCACCATACATAGGATTCCACCAAATGATTCATGAGGAAAGTGATCGAGCGGAATCTCGTGGTCGCGTTCAATTCAAATTATCAAGGAACCACGATTGATCGTTCGAGTGATTCGCTTCGACCGATTGCGGATCGATTCCACCTCGTCGGGATCGCCCGCGGTTGCGATCGAGCGTGGCGAGGTCGATTCGTGATTGACGTTGCGGCATGTATCGATCGTGCCGAGCGATTCTCCCCGAATCAACGCCGAGCGGAATCGTCGATCTTTCCCCGACGCCCCGATCGGCTACAATCAACGTTCTGACGATCGAGCGAACAACACGAGCGTTCTCCGGTTCGCGGTCAACTTTCCCAACCTTTGACGGACCCGCGCATGTCGACATCCGGCGATCGGATCACGCAGCTTCTCGATGAATTCCGCCACTCCCGCGACGTCATGCTGACCGAGCTCAATAAGTCGGTCATCGGCCAGCGGGACGTCATCGAGCAAATCATGGCGGCGATTTTCACCCGCGGACACGTCCTTTTGGTGGGCGTTCCAGGGCTCGCCAAAACCCTTATGGTGAGCTCGATCGCCAAGATTCTCGATGTCGGCTTCAAACGCATTCAGTTCACGCCCGATCTCATGCCCTCGGACATTACCGGAACAAACGTTTTGGAAGAGCCCGAATCGGGCAAACGAGCCTTTCGGTTCGTCGCGGGGCCGATCTTCTCGAACATCATCCTCGCCGACGAGATCAACCGAACACCCCCCAAAACGCAGGCTGCGCTGTTGCAGGCGATGCAGGAGCGGGAGGTGACCGTCGGGCAAGAAACGCTCAAACTCCCCGAGCCGTTCTTCGTGATCGCCACCCAGAACCCGATCGAACAGGAAGGGACGTATCCCCTCCCCGAAGCGCAATTAGATCGATTCATGTTCAATATTCAGGTCGATTATCCGTCGCTCGAGGAGGAGGAGCGGATTTTGGGGGCGACGACGAAGGGGGAGACGACCGAGCTGAAGAAGGTTCTTTCGGGTCGAGCGATCGTGAATCTGCAGAAGCTGGTCACCTCGGTGCCGATCTCGGAGTACGCGATTAAATATGTGGCTCGATTGATTCGGGCGACGCGTCCCGGCGATTCCAAGGCGCCGCAGTTTGTGAAGGATCTGGTCGATTGGGGCGCCGGTCCGCGTGCGGGACAGAATTTGATTTTGGGGGGTAAGGCGATGGCGGCGATGGACGGTCGGTTCAGCGTCTCGCTCGACGACATCCGCAAGGTTGCGATACCGGTGTTGCGTCATCGTATCAGCACGAATTTCCAGGCTCAGGCCGAGGGACAATCGACCGAGACGGTGATCCGTCGGCTGCTGACGGAAATCCGCGAGCCCGAGATCCCCAAGTACGCGTCGTAAAAACGTTTTCGCGGCGTCGAACTCAATCGAGTTTTGCCGCGAAGGAAGCGTGGCTGTGAGCCGATGCGCGCGATTTGAGGGGGGATATCGCGTGATTTTCGCGTTCGGGCTCATCTTGGGGAACGATTATCGCCACGTGCGCGGGGAATTCGTATAGAATACCCTTGTCGGATGTTCGACCGTTTTGCGCGTGAAAGAGGAGCGAGCTTTGGCCGCGTCCGCCGAACAATATTTGAAGCCCGAGGTGATCCGCCAAGTTGCGCGGCTCGATCTTCGCGCCAAGTTTATCGTCGAGGGGTTCATCGCGGGGATGCACATGAGCCCGTTTCACGGGTTCTCGGTCGAGTTTTCCGAGCATCGCAAGTATTCGCCGGGCGACAACATCGCCGACATCGACTGGAACGTCTACGCCAAGACGGACCGGTATTACATCAAGAAGTTCCAGGCCGAAACGAATTTAACGGGTTACCTTGTGATGGATTTGTCGGCTTCGATGGGTTATACATATCGGCAAGAGCTTACCAAGTTTGAGTACGGGATTAGTTTGGCGGCGGCGCTGGGATATCTGATGATTCACCAGCAGGATCCGGTGGGTCTGATCGCGTTCGATCATCGCGTGAGCCACAGTTTACCGCCGAGGAGCAAGCGGTCGCAGATCGGCAACATGCTTTCGTTGCTGGCGCGGTTGAAGCCCGCGGGGAACACCGAGATCGCCAAGAGTTTGCATCAGATCGCGGGGATGATCAGGCATCGCGGGTTGATCATGTTATTCAGTGATTTACTGGGCGATCCCGAGCCGATTCAGAAGGCTTTGCATCGGTTGCGGCACGCGGGGCACGACATCATTTTGTTTCATATTTTGGACGAGGCCGAGGCGCTGTTTCCGTTCGACGGTCTGGTCGAGCTGATGGATAATGAGACCGACGAGACGTTGCTTGTGGACGCCGACGGCGTGCGGGCCGATTATCTCGACGAGGTCGCCGCGTTTCAGGGGGGATATCGAAAAGAGTGCGCGCGGGCGCGGATCGATTACGTCCCGTTGCACACGGGGATGGCGTTCGACAAGGCGCTCACGAGCTATCTGGCAAGCCGAAGGGCGCGGGCTTAGCGCGGGGGCGGCGGCGCGAGGTCGGCGCATCTAAGCCGTATTTAGTTTCGGCCTTTCTGATCACTTGAATATCTTAAACACATAAGGTTTGGGACGGAGCGATTATGGGAATCACGCTGTTGCACGCCGGCCTGGCCGCGGGAGCGGCGACGGCAATCATCCCAATAATTTTACATTTGTTCATGAGAAGAACCCCCAAGAAGGTGGTGTTCCCCGCGATTCGGCTGGTTCGCAAGCGGCACAGCAAGACGACGAAGCGGCTCAAGATCAAGAATTGGATGCTGTTGTTGACGCGGATGGGGATGTTGGCGTTGATGGCGACGGCTTTGGCGCGGCCCGCGTGCAACACGAAGGCTTCGCTGGGGGATCGCGAGGTGCCGACGGCGCTTGCGCTCGTGTTCGACACGAGTTATTCGATGCAGTATACCGAGAAGGGGAAGGATCGGCTCGCCGAGGCGAAGGAGCTGGCGATCGAGAAGTTGCGTCGGGTATCCGATTCGAGCCAGGTGTTCGTGTTCGATTCGGCGGACGTCGGGGCGCCCCCCGCGCTTTCGCCCGCCGCTGCGCGGAAGCGGATCGAGGCGCTGGCGCTTCGTCCCGCGGGCAGGCCGCTCAACGCCGCGGTCGGCCAGGCGTACGCGTCGCTCGCCGAGAGCGAACTCCCCCGCAAAGTTGTTTACATATTGACAGATCTTGCGGCGTCGGCGTGGGATTCGAATCGCGAGATCGAGCATCTCGATCTCGCGAAGAAGACGAAGGGGGGGATCTCGACGTTTCTGGTGCGGCTGGGGGCGAAAAAGGTTCAGGATGTCGCGATCACCGCCGCCGAGCCGGTGTCGAAGCTCGGCTTTCAGGGGGATACCGCGACGATCAAGGCGCGGGTGCGGGCGACGGGAGACGCGGCTTCTCGCGTGCTCGATTTCTTCATCGACGGGAAAAAGAAATTACAAAAGCCGATCCAGATTCCAGCCGACGGCGAAATCGAGATTCCGCTCGAAACCCCCAAGCTCGAACCCGGGCCGCACCAGGGAGAGATCGCGCTCGAGGGGGCGGTCGATCCTCTTAAATTCAATGATAAACGCTATTTTACATTGGAGATTCAATCGGCGTTAAAGGTGATGATTGTTTCGGATCTGAATCTCGACGCCGAATATGTCGCCAAGGCGCTTGATCCCGCGGGGGAGCGTCGGCCTTACGCGGTCGAACGGATGTTGACGACGCAGGCCGACGCGCTTTCGGCCGATTCGCTCCGCGGGTTCGCGTGCGTGTATCTGATCAACGTCGCCAAGCTCGACGAGGCGCGGTGGAGCAGGCTCAACAACTTTGTCCACGAGGGGGGAGGGGTCGTGGTCGCGGTCGGCGATCGCG
The DNA here is from genome assembly GCA_021807585.1 of Planctomycetota bacterium. Classification (GTDB taxonomy): domain Bacteria; phylum Planctomycetota; class Planctomycetia; order Isosphaerales; family Isosphaeraceae; genus JAKBCQ01. Next base: position 6,144 of record JAKBCQ010000055.1, read on the forward strand.
CCGACGCCGAAAATTACAACGGTCCGATCGCTGCGCAATTCCTCCCCGCGGAGCTCAAGAAGGTCGTCGAGCCCGCCGACCCGACGTCCTTCGCCAAATTCGACGAAACGCATCCGTTGTTCGCCGAATACGCCAAGGATCTCGAGCGCGACATGTCGGCGGTTCCGATTTTTCGCTACTGGTCGGTGAATCCCTCGCAGGGGAGTCGCGCGATTCTGACATACCGCGACGCGGGCGCCGCGGCGCTCGTCGAACGCTCGATCGGAGGCGTGAAGAGCGGCAAAACGATGCTCTGGACGACTCCGCTGGCGCGGCGCTCCGAGCGACGCACCGAGCGCGATCTCCGCGAGGGTTGGAACGAGTTTCCGCTCGTCTGGCCCTTCTGGTATCTCGTCAATCAGGAGGTCCCGTATCTCGCCGGTAAAACGGGCAAGAAGCTCAACTATGAGGCGGGTGAAAATGTGTATATAACAATTGATCCCACGGCAAGGTTCTCGAATTACATTGTCCAGGGGCCGCGGACGACGCCGACGGGGGATAAGAACGCCGATCGGCTCACCCCTCCCTCGAACAACTCGGCGCTCTCGATCGTTTCGCCGCAGCCCGAGGGACAGTGGAGCGTGACCGCGGCGGGATCGGGATCGGAGACGAAAATCGAGCTCTTCAGCGTGAACATTCCTCCCGCGGAATCGAGCTTTGTGCGGCTCGAGCCCAAATCGCTCGACGGGCTTTTCGGCAAGAAGAATTACCGCGTCGCCGAGACGCTCGAGGATTTGAAACAGATCGAGATCGATCAGTGGATCGGCAAGGAGATCTTCCCCTGGCTGATGGCGCTCGTCGTCGCGCTCGTCACGGCCGAGGCGATCATCGCCAATCGCTTTTATCGCGAACCCGCGGGAGTCGTCCCCGCCAAATAACGCATGAATCAAGCGAGACGTCGTTGATTGAAAACGTGATCAAGGTGATGCATGATCAGCTTTAGCGCTAATCCGATCTTTCCCTGGCCCGTGGTCGCGATCGCGGCGCCGGTCGTGATCGCGCTGACCGTCTGGGCGTATTTGCCGCGAATCAAAGCTTCGCCGGGGTTCAAAAGCAAGCTTGCGCTTTCGCTTCGGCTCGTCGCGGTGCTCGTTTGCTTCTTCGCGACGGCTCGCCCCTCGGTGTTGTTTCTCGAAAAGAAAAAACAGAAGTCGACCGTCGTCGTCATGGCCGATCGCTCGTCGAGCATGTCGATCACCGACGAGGTCCGCGGTCAGAGCCGGTGGTCGCTCGTCCGCAAACGGCTCGAAGAGACTCGCCGAACCGCCAAGAATATGAAAGATAAGCTAGATTTTCAATTCTATACGTTTGATTCGGCGCTCAAGGATCTGAATGTCGACGACGACAAGCCCCCCGAGGGACGAAGGACCGAGCTCGGGTCGATGCTGCTCGAGGCGGTGAAGCGGCGCGGCGGGAGTCGAATCGCAACGGTGATCGTTTATTCCGACGGCGCGTCGAACTCCGGCGTTCCTCCCTTGACCGCCGCCGAGCGGCTCAAATCCGAGCAGATTCCGGTGGTTACGGTCGGATTCGGGTCCGAGACCGCGGGGGCGTCGTCGCGCGACATCGCGGTCAAGACGATCGAGGCGGGACCGACGGTCTTCGTCAAAAACGAACTCAGAGTGCGCGGGGTGATCTCGGCGCGGGGGTTCGCCAACCAGGACCTTGAGGTCGAGATGTACGTCGACGACGGAATCAAACCCGTCGCGACCGCCAAGGTTCGCGCCGAGGAGGGGAAGGAAATCGTAGCCGTCGACAATCTCAAATATGTTCCTGAAACGACGGGCGACAAGCTGATCACTCTGAAGGTGAAGCCGCGCGACGGCGAGCTGGTGCGGAGCAATAACGAAATAAGCACTTATGTGAGCGTTCTTTCGGGGGGAATCGGCGTCTTGTATTTACAAGGTTCTAGATTTTCATGGGAGGCGAAGTACACGACGCGAACGCTCGATTCGGCGCCCGACATCCAGACCGAGCTCAAGGAGATACGCGCCCCGGTGGGGACCGACGGGGTCGACCCGCTTCCCGACACCGATTTCGCTCCCGGGCGGTGCGACGTGTACGTATTGGGGGACCTCGCCGCCGATCGGCTTACTCCCTCACAACAGCGGTTGCTCGCGACCGCGGTCGAACGGGGCGCCGGTTTGATCATGCTGGGGGGACGGTCGAGCTTCGGGCCCGGAGGCTGGGCTGGAACCGAACTCGCCCGCGTTCTTCCCGTTGAAATTCATCCCGGCGACGGTCAAAACGAACCCGAGGGGGGACTTAAGGTCGTTCCGAATCCCGCGAGCATGCAGAGTTATGTCCTTCAAGTGGGACCGACTCGCGCCGACACGGCGCGGATCTGGGCCGAACTCCCGCCGCTCTCGGGGGCGAACCGGTTCAGCAAGGCGAAGCCGCTCGCTCAAGTCCTGGCGCAATCGCCCGACCGCGAACCGCTGATGGTGGCGCAGGAAGTCGGCAAAGGTCGCGTTCTCGTCTTCGGCGGCGAAACGTGGGTCTGGGCGCGAAAAAACGACGAAACCCGCGCCGCGCATCGCAAATTTTGGCGGCAGGCGATCCTCTGGGTTACGCATAAAGAAAACAAGGGAGACAATCGCGTTTATCTCACGCTCGATCGCAGGCGGATCGCGATCGGTCAAAAAATCGAGCTCACCGTCAAAGCTCGCAACGAGAAAGACGAACCCGTCCGCAATGTAAAATATGAAACGAAGATCACGTATTTAGGTAAGGATGCGAAGGTCGAGCCTGTGGAGCTTTACAACGGCGACGACGGCGCGCGGGGGACTTATTTCGCCAACGGTAAACCGGGCGAATACCGAATC
>JAKBCQ010000056.1 GCA_021807585.1 Planctomycetota bacterium
GTTGAGCGGCGAGCCGGTTTCGGTCGTGAGGAGGCCCGGCGATCGAGTTTGGGCGGGGACGGCTTGTGTCGACGCTCGGATTGTGGTGCGGGCGAGCGCAGCGGGGGGGAATCGGCGGATCGATCGTTTGATCGACGATGTCGAGCGAGCGCGGAACGCTCCCGCGACGATGCAGGGTCGAGCCGATCGTTTGATGACGCTCTTTTTCCCGATCGTCGTCTCGGTCGCGGCGGCGACGTTCGTTTATTGGACGTGGACGGTCGGCTGGGGCGAAGGGCTTTACGATTCGATGTCGGTGCTGTTGGTCGCGTGCCCGTGCGCTCTTGGTTTGGCGACGCCGATCGCGGTTTGGTCGGCTTTGGGAAGGCTCGCCGAGCGCGGGTTGATCGTTCGCGACGGAGGGTTCATCGAACGGTTGGCCGAGGTCGATAGGGTGATCTTTGATAAGACGGGGACGCTGACCGAGGATGAGATCCGCGTCGTCGATCTCGCGACGGTCGCGGATCATTCCCCTGAACGCTCGGAGTCGATCGGCTTTTTGGCCGCGGTCGAAGAGGGGCTGGCGCATCCGCTCGCGCGCGGATTCGCCGATCTCGCGCCGGTCGATCCCGCCGTTCGCGTGATCGAACGAACGATCGTCGCGGGACGAGGGCTCGACGCCAGGTTGATCGATCGCCATGGAAACACCCGACGCGTCCGAATCGGCCGGCTCGATTGGCTCGCCGAAAATGATCATACGCACATTTACGAAAACCTTCATCAGGCGATGCGAGTCGACGAATCGCACAGGCGGGTTGCGATCGAGCTCGACGGACGACCCTTCGCGCTCGCCGCGGCGGCCGAGGCGGCTCGAGGATCGATGAACGCTTGTTTGCAAATGTGCCAGAATCTTAATATCCCTTTCGAGGTGATGACGGGAGATTCGGCGGATCGGGCGCGGGCGATCGGGCTTGAAGGTGCGCTCGCCGAGCTTTCTCCCGAGGCGAAGCGCGATCTCGTGATCGAACGCGTCCAGGCGGGAGTTCGGCCGCTGTTCGTCGGCGACGGCATCAACGACGCCGCGGCAATGGCTTCGGCGCACACGTCGATCGCACTCGCGTCGGGAACCGAACCCGCGGTCGACGCCGCCTCCGCAACGCTCTATCAGGGAGATCTCAGCGTCATCCCCTGGGCCGTCGCCTACTGTCGCGAAACCATCCAGTCGATGAAAATCACCCTCGCAGGCGCCGCGGCGTATAACGCCGTCGGTATCACCCTCGCCGCAACAGGAAACCTCCACCCCGTCGCCGCGTCGCTGCTGATGCTCTGTTCCAGCCTGATCGTCGTCGCGCGCGGAGCGCGACGACGTGAGGGCGCCGCCCGCGCCGGCCTCTCGCCCGAAGCGATCGATCAACCGACACGTGAAAGCCTGATCAATGATTCTCCCGATGCGAGCGATAACGAAGCGTTCGGGAATCGAGGAGAAAAGACATTCGGCGGCGCGCGGTTTTCGACAATCGTCCGCGGCGCTCGATTCCGCGAACGTCTGCTCGCGTTTGGGGGCGCTGCGCTCGCGGCGCAGGGGCCGATCGTCGCGGCGCTCGCGGGCGCTCGCGGCGTGAACGCGATTCTCGTCGTCGCTCCGTTTGTCGTCTCGGGGATCGCGCTCGGACGTTATTTCTCGCGATCGAGGAGAATCCCTCGCGCCGTCGAAATGGCTGTTATCATGCTCACGTACGGGAATCTTGGGATGATCTTCGGCTGGTGGATCGATACGGGATTTGCGTTCGGCGGCGGCTCGGGGTCGTGTTGCAGCGGATCGGCGGTTGGCGTTTCGAGCCTGCGCGCGATTTTTGATTCGTTCCACGATCGCCCCGGGATGTGGCTGGGAATGTTTCTGTTCTCGAACGCCGCGATGATACCTTTTGATCATTGCCGCAAGAGCGCATTTCTGGGATCGGGTCGATTCGCGTCGATCGTAACGCTTCTTCTCGGCAATTTGGCTTCGGGAGCGGGGATGATCGCGGGAGGTTCGTTCGTCGTGAGCCGGCTCGTCGGAGGAACCGCGATCACGGTTTTTGGGGATCTCGTCGGCATGACTCTCGGAATGATCGCCGGTCACCTCGCGACCGATCTCGTCGCCGATGGACTGGAATTTACATGATAACATTTAAAAATCACCTTGGTTTTTGAATTCGGTTCTATTTAAAAATACCTTTAAGACGTCTTTTTACGATTGGAAACAAAAATGCGTGTACTTGTTGTTGATGATGAAGAGAACATACGAAAGATGTTGCGCACGGCTCTCGAGGCGATCGGCGGCGAGGTGGAGCAGGCGGGGACGATCGCCGAGGCGATCCGGCTCGTCGATCGCCGGCCGTTCGACGTCGCTTTCGTCGATGTTCGGCTGGGGAACGAATCGGGTTTTGATCTTTTGGAAGCGCTTCCCGCGCGTCGTCCTCGGATCGCGATCGTTTTGATCACCGCGTTCGCGAGCGTCGATTACGCGGTCGAGGCGATGCGCCGAGGCGCGGCCGATTTTTTGGCCAAGCCGTTCACCCCGCCTCAGGTGCGTGGGGTGATTGAGCGCGTGAGACTGTCGCGGGGGCTGCTCGATCGTGTCGCCGAGCTTGAAGAGATCGTCCGATCCGAAACTCCCGAGGCGCGGCTGACGAGCGACGACGCCGCGATGTCTCGTGTGATCGAGTTGACTCGTAAGGTCGCCGCGACCGACGCGGGGCTCCTGATTCGCGGCGAGAACGGCGTCGGCAAAGGCGTTTTGGCGCGAGCGGCGCACGCCTGGAGCGGACGAGCGGCCGGCCCGTTCGTCACGGTCAACTGCCCCAGCCTGAACCCTGAATTGCTTGAAAGCGACCTCTTCGGCCACGTGAAAGGCGCCTTCACGGGGGCGGTGCGCGACGCTCCCGGAAAAGTCGCCGCGGCCGAAAAAGGGACGCTCTTCCTCGACGAGATCGGCGACCTCCCCTCGCCGCTTCAACCCAAACTGTTGCGATTCCTTCAAGAGCGTAAATATGAACGTGTCGGAGAAACAATCACGCGATCGGCGGACGTGCGGTTGATCGCGGCGACGAACCGCGATCTCGACGCCGAGGTCGCCGCCGGAAGGTTCCGCGAAGATCTTTATTATCGGATCAACGTCGTCGAGCTCGTATTGCCGCCGCTCCGCGACCGATCCGATAAGCTCGACTTGGCGCGAGGCCTGCTTTCGTTCTTTTCGGATCGATCGGTGAACAAGTTTACGGGATTCACATCCGAGGCGGAACGCGCGATCGCGTCTTACGGCTGGCCGGGCAACCTCCGCGAGTTGCGCAACGCGATCGAGCGGGGGGTGATTTTGGCGGAGGGTCCCGAGATCGGTTTGGCGGACCTTCCCGACCGGATTGCGCGGTCGCGCGACGCCGAATCGAACACCGTCGATCTCGGCGGGCGAGTCGATCTGGAGCGGATCGAGGCCGAGCACATCCGCCGAGTGATCGCCACGGCGCCAAGCCTCGACGCCGCGGCAAAGATATTGGGTGTCGACCCCAGCACGCTCTTTCGCAAGCGAAAACGCTACGGACTTTAATCGACCGATCAGCCGATCGCGCGTTTTGCACGACTCGACCCGGTCGATCGCGCGAATCGCGCGATCATTCGCCCGCGTCCGAATCATCTTGGAAATTGAACTTAAGACCCGGCAAGTAGTTACGGTCGCTTGAAGAGGTTTCGGCGCGGTTCTTGCTTTAACTCTAATCCCCATGGAAAGAGACGGATGATTCAGACGTTGCGGATTCGGCTTATGATCGGTCTCGCCCCGTTGCTCGCGGTTATCGTGGGCCTGGGAGTGTGGGCGATCGCGATGTTTCAGCGCCTTGGCGGAAATATCGACGTCATCTTGCGTGAGAATTACGCCAGCGTGCTCGCGGCCGAGAACATGAAAGACGCTTTGGAAAGAATGGATTCGTCGTTCCTCTTCGCGATCACCGGTCGTGAGGAGCGGGCGCGAAGTCAGTTCAATACGCATCGACCCGTGTTCGAACGCAATCTGAAAAGGGAACGCAACAACGTCACGCTTCCCGGAGAGCAGGAACTCGCCGACGATTTGACGAAACTTTACGGAGAATATGTCGATCTCGCCAATCGGTTCTTCGCGATCGATCCGTCGCGACGCGACGACCGCGAGGCGTTCTATTTTAGCGGGCTTTTGCCCAAGTTCGTGGCGATCAAACGACAGGCGGACCGCGTGCTCGATATCAATCAAAAGAATATGGAAGAGATGGATCATAACGCGCGGAACGCCGCTCAGGCGTCGATCCGGGTGATGGCCGCGGCGGTCGTCGGCGCGACGCTCTTCGGGATCTTGACGGCGCTCCTGCTCAGTCGTTCGATCCTTGAGCCGATTCGAAGCGTGACGTTGGCAGCCCGCGATATCGCGAGGGGCAATCTCGATCAGGTCGTCCCCGCGACGACGCGCGACGAACTCGGCGAACTCGCCGCGGCTTTCAACGCGATGACGAGAACGATTCGCGAATTCCGCCAGGAGGGAACGGCTCGCCTCGTACGAGCGCGACGCACGGCTCAAGCGACGATCGACTCGTTCCCCGATCCCGTCGTCGTCGTCGACCCGTCGGGACTTGTTGAACTCGCCAATCCCGCGGCGTGTCGCATGCTCGGCCTGCAAACGAACTCGCGCGAGCCCGCGCCCTGGAATCCGCCCGAGTCGCTTGAGGATGTGATCGCCGATGTCCTGCGAGGCGGCGCCGATTTCATGCCCAACCGGATCGAGGCTTCGATTCTTGTGCGCGAGGGAGGACAAGAGCGTCATTTGCTCCCCAGGGTTCTGGCGATCCGCGATGAGGTCGAGGGGACGCTCGGCGCCGCGGTCGTGATGATCGACGTCACGCGTTTCCGCCTGCTCGACGAGCTTAAGAGCGATATGGTTTCGACGGTCGGCCACGAGCTCAAAACGCCGCTGACAAGTATCTTGATGGCGGTCCATTTGCTTCTTGAGGAGACCGTCGGATCGCTCGCGCCCAAGCAGGTTGAGCTTCTGCTCGCGGCGCGGCACGATTCCGAACGGTTGCTCGCAATGGTGGACGACTTGCTCGATCTGACGCGCATCGAACAGGAACGCTCGACCGCGATCGCGCGGGGCGTTCATCCAGGAATTCTGATATCCAAAGCTATAGAACGGTCGGAGTCGCGGGCGCGCGACGTCGGCGTAACGCTCGAGGCCGAGATCCCGGGCGACATTCCCGACGTCCTCGCCGATCCCGACCGCGTCGGCCACGTCTTCGACAACCTCATCGGCAACGCGCTCGATCACACCGACCGGGGCGGCAGGGTGCGGGTCAACGCGGAACAAATTCATGAGAATTTCATTCGTTTTTGTGTTCAGGACGACGGAGAGGGGATCGCTTCCGAGCATCTGCCGCGGATCTTCGACAAGTTTTATCGCGTCCCGGGACGGAGCGAACGGACGGGAGACGGCCTCGGCCTGGCGATCGCGCGACGAATCGTCGAAGAACACGGCGGAACGATCGCCGTCGAAAGCAAGCTCGGCCGGGGAGCGACTTTCTCGTTCACCCTCCCCGTCGACGCGCCCCGCGACAATAAGATGACAACAAACGCACAAGCATAATATTCGAATCAATCGCTTTTTAGATTCCCGGGATCGAACGCTCTTTCGAGGGAGAATTCTCAGATGATCGCCGCGGCGACGATGGCATTGGGTGTGTTCATTTTTGTGCTTTTTTTCGCGTTGGTCGAGGCGTGCGATCGCCTTTGACTCGACCGCTTTCGAGGAGTTCGACCGATGATGACCGCGACCGCGATTCTCTCCGTAATTGCGCTTTTTTATCTGGTGTTCGCGATGATTCGTCCCGAGCGGTTCTAGACCGCCGACGTACGCCCCGGCGACGCGGCTCGTCCCGCTTTTGATCAAGCCGCCGCGAATGCGACCGATCGTTAGATATGCGTTTTTTTGATCGATCATTCCAAAACTTGAAACGCTTGTTTCTTGGGAGTGGATTTCGGTGGATACATTCGTTGATTTATTGAATCCGATCTTCGCGTTCGGCCTGCCGATCGCGGCGTCGATCCCGCTCGGGATCTGGATGGCGCGCGCCCTCGACGTACCCGAGGAACGCGCCGGCAAGGGAATCGACAAAATTCCGACTTCGCTCGTCGCGCTCTTCGCCGGAAAAACCCCCGAGAAGATGAACTGGAAGCGATACGCGATTTCGCTGCTCTGGTTTAATCTCGTGTTATTCATTCTTTCATTCCTCATACTTTTGGCTCAGCCGTTCCTCCCGTTCAACCCCGACGGCAAGCCGGCGCTCTCGGGAGATCTCATCTACAACACCGTTTGCTCGTTTGTGACGAACACCAACCTTCAACACTATTCGGGCGAACAACATCTCTCTTACTTCAGCCAGCTCGCCGGCGTCGTCTGGCTTCAGTTCGTCACCCCGGCGTGCGGACTCGCCGCGATGCTCGCGACGATCCGCGGACTAAGAGGAGACGATCATCTCGGCGATTTTTATGTCGATCTCTTCCGTTCATTAATTTACCTCTTTCTGCCTTGCTGCCTGGTCGTCGCGATCGCGCTCGCCGCGACGGGCGTCCCGATGACGTTCGCGGGATCGGTCAAGGCGGCGTTCCCGGGAATGGACGAACAAACGATCGCGCGGGGCCCGGTCGCGGCCGAAGTCGCGATCAAACAACTCGGCACCAACGGCGGCGGCTTCTTCGGCCCGAACTCGGCGCACCCGTTCGAGAACCCGAGCCCGCTTAGCAACATGATTGAAGTTTGTTCGATTATTGTGTTGCCGATGGCTTCGATCGTCATGTTGGGAATCATGCTCAAGGCCCGGCGGCACGCCGTCGTGATCTTCGGCGTGATGCTTTCGCTCGTCGTCGCCGGAGCGATCGTCGCGATCGCCTTCGAGAATCGCCCCAACGCCGCGGTCGCGGGGCTTCCCGTCGTCGCGGGCCCGAATCTCGAAGGCAAAGAGGTTCGCCTGGGTGCGACAGCCTCCGCAACTTGGTCCGCGATCACCACCGCGACCTCGAACGGCTCGGTCGACGCGATGCACGACAGCTTCAACCCCCTCGGCGGCCTCGTCCCAATGTCGCTGATGATGTTCAACGTCGCCTTCAGCGGAATCGGCGCCGGATTTGAGAACATGCTTGTATATATAATCGTCGCCGTATTCCTCGCGGGATTGATGGTGGGACGAACGCCCGAGTATCTGGGTAAAAAGGTCGAGGCGCGCGAGGTCAAATACGCGATGCTCGCTCTTTTGATCCATCCCTTACTCATCTGCGCCGCGACCGCGATCTTCGCGTCGACCGCGTGGGGCAAGGGAACCGTCGCCAATCCCGGACCGCATGGATTCAGCGAGATCTTATATGAATTCACCTCGTCGGCGGCGAACAACGGTTCGGGTTTCGAGGGACTTTCCGACAACAACGTTCCCTGGAACGTCGCCGCGGGGATCGTGCTGCTGCTCGGTCGATTCCCTGCGCTCATCTTACCTCTGGCGATCGCGGGCTCGCTCTCCAAGAAGCAACGCGTCCCCACGACCTCGGGAACGCTCCGCTCGGATACGCCAACGTTCGCCGGCATGTTGCTGGGAACGGTGATTCTCGTCGGCGCGCTCTCGTTCCTCCCCGCGGTCGTCCTGGGACCGATCGCCGACCATGTTGAACGACCCGCAACGCAAGCCAAACCGACCGACTCGAAGACCCCCGACGCCAAACCCGACGACTCGAAGACCCCCGACGCCAAACCCGACGACTCGAAGACCCCCGACGCCAAACAGGCCGATTCGACCGATTCAAACGCCAAATCCGACGACTCGAACAATACGGGCGAGAAATACACGAATATCACGCTTACTGGAGTGAACAAATCATGAGTTCCGAGGTGCTGGAAGAAACGATCCCCGGGGTCGACGTCGTTGAACTCAAGCAACAGCGACGTCGCACGCGCTCGCTCAGGTTGTTCGAGCCGGCGCTCGTCAAGCAGGCGACGGTTCAATCGTTCGTGATGCTCGACCCCCGCGTGATGGCTCGCAACCCCGTCATGTTTTTGGTCGAAGTCGGCTTCGTGCTGACGGTCGCGGCGACGATCCAATCGATCGTTCAAAGCGCGTCCACGGGTTTGATTCTTTATCAGACGTTTCTGGCGATCCTGCTTTTGATCACGGTTCTCTTCGCCAACTTCGCCGAGGCGCTCGCCGAGGCGAGGGGCAAGGCGCAGGCCGAGAGTTTGCGAAAGACGCGAATGGACACGCCGGCTTTTCGGCTCGACGACCCCGCGACGCGGGCCGGGACGATCGTCCCTTCGACCAAGCTCCGCTCGGGTGATTATGTGCTGATTGACGCGGGACAAATCGTTCCCGCCGACGGCGAGGTCGTCGAGGGGGTCGCGTCGGTCGACGAATCGGCGATCACGGGCGAGAGCGCTCCCGTCATTCGCGAGGCCGGCGGCGATCGTTCGGGTGTGACCGGAGGCACGAAGGTTCTTTCCGATTGGATCGTCGTTCAAGTGACAGCCGATCCAGGACATAGCTTTCTCGACAAGATGATAGCACTTGTAGAAGGCGCTTCGCGGCAAAAAACCCCCAACGAGATCGCGCTCACGATCGTCCTCGCGGCGTTCTCGATCATCTTTTTGATCGTCACCGTCACGCTCGAACCGATGGCTCGCTACTTTAGTATTTATCTGGATATCCCCACGCTTATCGCCTTGCTTGTCTGTTTGATTCCGACGACGATCGGAGCGTTGTTGGCTGCGATCGGCATCGCGGGGATGGATCGAGCGCTCGCGGCGAATTTGATCGCCAAGAGCGGCAAGGCGGTCGAGGTCGCCGGCGACGTCGACACCCTCCTGCTCGATAAAACGGGCACGATCACGATGGGGAACCGATTCGCAACCCAATTCGTTCCGTTCGCCGGATTGCAAC
>JAKBCQ010000057.1 GCA_021807585.1 Planctomycetota bacterium
TCCACGCGGCGATCGGCGCCGCCATCAGCGACGCCCCCAGCCAAAAATGAGCAAGACTTGTAAATCTTTTGGTATAAGAATACGCGAGCAGCCACGCGAGCACCGGCGCCGCGAGATAAAGCGGCAAGCGATTCGGCAAAAAGAACAGCGTCGAGGCGAAGAAGCCGATCGAGGCGACCGTCGTGAAAATCCACGCGGTCGCGAGCGAGACGCGTCCGGAAGGGATGTGTCGACTCGCCGTCCTGGGATTTTCGGAGTCGATCCCTCGGTCGACGATTCGGTTGAACGCCATTGCCGCGGCGCGAGCCGTCGCCATCGCCAGCAAGATTCCAATCCAATCGCGCGCACGCCCGCGCAAACCCCCCTCGGGAAGCTTCGCCGCGAGCGCCGCGCCGAACAGCGCGAACGGCAACGCGAACACGGTGTGACTGAACTTGATCATCTCGAACAGATCACGCACTCGACCCGACATATCCTCAATTCTCCCGAGCGTCGGAGATCGCCCCGACCGTCGCCTCGACCGTATCCAATGAAGACGCGCCTTGCTGTTTCTGTTTATAATCGCTTGCGCGTTTCATCACGGACGAAACCGCCCAATCCCCCAGCGAAGGCGCGATCCGAAACGCGATCCCGATCGCTCGGAAAGCGGTCGTCACCCGCTCGTCGGGAGAGATTCTCCGCCGGGGGGCGACGAGGAGCCGAGCGATCCGCGCGGCGACCTTCCTCACAGGCGCCGCAAAACCCGGCGGCGGGTTCGTCAGCGGATTACGCACGACCGGCTTGCCCGATTGGGCGCATGCGGCGTCGAAAAACTCGGTCTCGACCGGCCCCGGTTCGACGAGGCAAACGGTCACTTTTTTGAGCATAAGTTCACGTCGGAGCGCGTCGTTCCAATACGCGAGCGCCGCCTTGGTCGCTCCATAAACCCCCATCACCGGGTTCGCGAGCGCCGTAATCGACGAACCGACGTTGATAATCATCCCCTTGCTCTCGATCAAATGCGGCAAAGCACACCGCGTCAGCAAAACGGGAGCGGTGAAGTTGACGACGATCTGCCGCTCGATAGCCTCGGGATCGCTTTCCGAAAACGGATCGGCAAGTCCGAATCCTGCGTTGTTGATCAGCACGTCGATCCCGCCGAATCGATCGACCGCGGTCGAAATCACCCGATCAATCGATGCGAGATCGCTCAAATCGACCGCGACGACCGCGATCTCAAGCCCCGGCTTCTTCTCGCGGATCTCGTTTGCAATCGCGTCGAGCCGGTCCCGCCGCCGCGCCGTCAAAACCAGACGATAACCCTCGTCGGCGAGCAACCGCGCCGTCTCGGCGCCGATACCGCTCGAAGCCCCCGTAATCACCGCCACCTTGCCGTGAAAATGTCCCGCCGACATTCGCTTGTCCTATCTAGATACAATCTTGTATTGTTATTTGACGGCCGCCGAATCGTCGGCGTCGACTCCCCAGCGGCGCGAGAGATCGTGCGCGATTCCCAGTTGGTCGCAGATCCGCGCGACGACGAAATCGACGAGATCCCCCGTCGTTCGCGGCCGATGATACCACCCCGGCGCCGCGGGCAACACGATCCCCCCCGCTCGAGTTAACGTCGTCATGTTCTCCAAATGCACAAGTGAAAGAGGAGTTTCACGCGGGACGACGATCAGCTTGCGACGCTCTTTCAGATGAACGTCGGCCCCCCGCGTGATCAAATTCGTCGTGATTCCGTGCGCGATCGAAGCGAGCGTGCTCATGCTGCACGGAACGATCACCATCCCCGCGGTCAAAAACGAACCGCTCGCGATCGACGCCGAAAAATCGTCGTGGCGATGATAAACGACCGATTCCAACTCGGTTCCACCACCAGTCAGAAGTCGAGAATCGAACCGATCGAGCGCGATCGAAATCCCCAGCTCGGCGCGGATCACCTCGACCGCCGACGGACTGACCGTCAGCCGAATCGATCGCCCCGCGCCGCTTAAAACCCGCAACAACCGCACCGCGTACGCCGCGCCGCTCGCCCCCGTGATTCCCACCACGATCGGCGGCTCGTCGCGCCCCAAACCGACGGATTGATCGCAAGTAATGCTCATGTATTTAAATTCAAAAAACTGGTGCTCTCTCAGGCTTTTTTGACGCCGATGTATAACGAAGCGATTCCGAACGTCAGAGACTTCATCCGCGTTTCAACGAGGCCCCGACTCGAAAGCAAATCGAGCATCGCTCGACCGTCGGGGAATTCGAGAACCGAATTCGGCAAATACCGATACGCTCCCGTGTCGTTGGGGGCGATCGCCTGCCCCACGTTCGGCAAAATTCGCTTGAAAAAGAATAAGTACAAGCGTCCCAGAATCGCTCCCCGAGGACGCGAGAACTCAAGGATCGCCACTTTGCCGCCGGGTCGGGCGACGCGGATCATCTCGTCGATTCCGCGCACCGTGTCGGCGACGTTCCTCAGCCCGAACGCGACCGTCACCACGCCGAACGTATCGCTCGGCAACGGCAAACTTTGCGAATCCCCCTCGACCAAAATCAAACGATCGTGGGCGCGCGCCCTGTCGATCTTGCGATTCCCCAAAACAAGCATCTCGCGACAAAAATCAACCCCGACGATCCGACACCCCGAACCCGTCGCGCGATGAAACGCAAGCGCCAGATCGGCCGTCCCCGTGCAACAATCGAGCACCAAATCCCCGGGCTCAACCCCGACCGCGCCGATCGTATGCCTCCGCCAATATCGATCAATATTAAAACTGAGTAAGTGATTGAGAAAATCATATTTTTTCGCGATCGACGCGAACATCGCGCGGACCCGCTTCCCCGATTTATCGACTCCCGTCGTCACGGGCTTTTCCTCGGTGACGGACATCGCGCGTTCTTTCTCCGCGAAAACGTTTCGAAAACATAACTCGCCGCCGGTTCGTCGCGCACGCCGCGACGCCCAGGTACGGACTCGTGCAAGGTTCATCCGGCGACCACACTCCACTGGTATAAGCGACCGAAGCCCTCGCGTCCAAGCCGAACGCCAAGGAACGCGATCAGAAGCAATCGTCCCCAAACGCCTTCGGCCGCCTCCGCAATCGGTTTCTCTCCCGCGCACGTCGTCGTTTGGGCGCGTTAGTGTAACTTATTCTCAGGACGTTCGCGTTGTCTTCGTCGAGATCGAGTTGAAGCAATCATGGGTTATCGCACGTTAGCGGAATGTATCGCCGATCTTCGCTCCAGCGGCCGTTTGATCGATATTGATCAAGAGGTCGATTCGTATCTCGAAGCCGCCGCGATCCAAAGGCGCGTTTACGACGCGGGAGGGCCCGCGATCTATTATTCACGCATTAAGGGATGTTCATTCCCGATGGTGTCCAACCTCTTCGGCACGATCGACCGAGCCCGCTTCATCTTTCGCGATACGCTCGACGCCGTGCGGAAGCTCGTCGAAGTCAAAATCAACCCGGCGCAAGCGATCAAAAATCCCTGGAAATATCGATCCCTGCCGTTTACGGCTCTTCACTTATTACCCCGCATGGTTCGATCGGGACCGGTCGTCGCGTGCGAGACGACGATCGAACGATTACCACATTTGCAATCATGGCCGATGGACGGAGGCGCGTTCGTCACCCTCCCTCAGGTTTACACCGAGGATCCCGACCGTCCTGGGCTCGCGAAATCGAATCTTGGCATGTATCGTGTGCAGTTAACCGGGAATTCTTATCGTTTGAATCACGAGATCGGCTTACATTATCAGATACACCGAGGAATCGGCGTTCATCACGCCGCGGCGATCCGCAAAGGCGTTCCGCTCAAGGCGAACGTGTTTGTCGGCGGACCTCCCGCGCTCACTCTCGCCGCGGTCATGCCTTTACCAGAGGGATTGCCCGAACTCGCGTTCGCTGGAGCGCTCGGCGGACTTAGGGTCGATATGATTCCGATCGAAGGATATCTGCCCGTTCCCGCCGAAGCCGATTTCGCGATCGTCGGCGAGATCGACCCCGATCGCAGGCTTCCCGAGGGTCCGTTCGGCGATCATCTCGGCTATTACAGCCTCACGCATGATTTCCCGGTGATGAACGTTCACAAGGTGTATCACAGACCCGGGGCGATCTGGCCGTTCACCTCGGTGGGAAGGCCGCCGCAGGAGGACACGACGTTCGGCGAGCTGATCCACGAACTGACGGGCCCGCTGATACCGACCGTTTTGCCCGGGGTTCGCGCCGTGCACGCCGTCGACGCCGCGGGGGTTCACCCCCTTCTGCTCGCGATCGCTTCGGAACGCTACGTTCCCTACGCCGAAACGCGCACGCCTCAAGAAATCCTCACGGCGGCGAACGCGATACTTGGACAAGGGCAAATGTCTCTTGCCAAATACCTGTTGATCGTCGCCGGAGAAGACGACCCCGATCTTGATATTCACGATATACCCGCTTTCCTCAAGCATCTGCTCGAACGCGTCGATTGGTCGAGGGATCTTCATTTTCACACGAATACGACGATCGACACGCTTGATTACTCGGGACACGCGCTCAACGGGGGATCGAAGGTCGTGATCGCCGCCGCGGGCGCCAAACGACGCGATCTCCTCGGCGATATTCCAGGCGATCTCCGTTTCCCGCACGGCTTCGACGATCCCCGCATCGTTCTTCCCGGCGTCGTCGCGGTGCGTTCTCCGAAATATCAACTTCGGCCCGACGCGTCGGGAGCGGATACCGGCGATGATCCCGCGCTCAATCGCTTTTGCCGATCGTTCACGCCCGGCGATCCGATAAGCCGATTCGCGTGCGTCGTGCTCGTCGACGACGCCGAATTCACGGCGCGTTCGGTTCGCAATTTTTTATGGGTAACGTTCACGCGTTCGAATCCCGCCGCGGATATCGACGGAATCGGTGCGTTTTGCAGGCAAAAACATTGGGGATGCGCCGGCCCGATCGTCGTCGACGCTCGCATCAAGCCGCGACACGCTCCACCCCTCGTCGACAATCCCGCGATCGAACGCAAAGTCGAAGCCCTCGCCGCGCCCGGAGCGCCTCTTTATCATATTATCTAATATAACGAATACATATTGTTTGTTTTGAAATAGGTAGATTATTTATCAAGTTTACGGCGATACAATCGGATCATTATTCCGAAAGGGTTTGAGACAATATTTTAAATCGTCGATTTTGAGATCATATGAGTGCGGAGAAATTACATGATTGTCGACGATCCGAAAAATGAAGATTGTCGAACCAATCCTGGTGTATGATTTCTTTGGATTAAGCAGCGATGATTGAATTACACCGGGTGGCGATTCGGATTTATCGCCGAAAACTATAGTCGGCAATCCATTGAGCGAATTTGAACTTATTGCCCAGTACATGAATCCTCCGTAAATGTTATCGCAATTTGAGTTTGGATCCCAGAGACAACTTGGAGCTTCGGTCGTCGGAATCGAAAGTTCGGTTGGTGAAATCGGACCGTAGTATGATACGATTAATCGAGTGGAATCGGGTAATTGATCAGCCCAGTTTTTCAGACGAAAAAGATCCTGTCCCCAATCGAAATTGCTACCCATGAAGATCTTCTGTGCTCCATTTACGCCTCCAATCAGCTCGTTCCCATAACTTAAATAATACGGCCTTGATCCCAGGACCGATAGAATGTTGATTGACAAGCAGATAATCACCGGCGCATGTCGCATGCGGATGTTCCAAGGATGATTGACGATTCCACCGATAAAACAGATCAAGAATGGAATGGCCGGGATTGAGTACCGATACGCGAAATTCAATCCTCTTTGTGAACATAAGAATCCTATAAAGAAAAGAGGGAATACAATGTAATGGATATCCTTTTGTTTTATTTTTCTAATATTATAGAATAGAGCGATGATTGAGAGGCTTATCAGCGCCAGGGTTCCGATGGGAGTCTTATATAGCATATTGATCAACGGGCTGTACCAAAATCCTCCATTGACAATTCGTCCGTTCGATAAATTGGCGAATTTTCCGACTTGTTGATCGAATAATTGCGAATCGAAACCTTTAATATAATCGACTGGTATGGGAAGCGGGATGCGGCCAAACAATGTTCCGATAAATCGATTCCCGTCTACGGGATCGGATGAGTTTTGATCGGGAATGGATGCTAAGAAAGGACTATGAAATGGAACCGAATCAAGCGACGTCGGACTTCCATGAAAGAAATACACCATATTTAAAACAATCACTGATATTAATAATGAGACTATCGTAGCTATTAGAGGTTTATTCTGCATAGTAAATAATAATTTATAGTCATGTAGATATATAGTAATAAGTAATATCGCCATTACAGGAAACAGAATCAAAGCGGAGAATTTCGTTCCGATTGCGAGCCCCAATAGCAATCCCGTTAGGATGGATTTTTTTATAGTCGGCGATTCGATCATGCTGCGGTAAGATGCCGTCGTGAAAAAGCACAGCGTTGTAGACGCGATATCCGTAGTCGCAATAGTTGAATGTGCTATTATACTTGGGTCTGTAAACCAAATCGCGACGCCTGTTAATCCGGCAGTCGATCCAAAATCGCGTCTCATACAATGAAATATCATCAGTCCACACGCTAAAGCGAAAAAGGAGGTTACAAATCTACCTAGATAAAAATAAATGAAGTAATTCCTTCGATTTACTTTTCGAAAATCCTGACCGACGAACCATTCCCATCTGCGAACGATATGCGCGCGGTCGTAATCGATTTTCGCCCCGGCGATAAAGGCAGGTAGCGAGATCATCAGTCTTGCGAACGGAGGGTTTTCATCGTACATTGAAAAGGCTCCATCTCGCCAATACGCCACTCCCGCGGGCAAATGAGCAAATTCATCAATCATAACGGAATTTGTTCTGATCGACTCGGCGGCTAAAACATCGAAGAAAATGAGAATAACTCCTAGAATCAGCCATTCTATTTTTCGAATCCGACCGATCATAGAATAGTCCTCAAAAAGACTTCGCGTAGATATACTCTCCGCAAGCTTCTGTCATTTTATTCGTTAAGTGGAATTCGCACGAGGCCTCAATTTTAGCATCAACGCGATGAGTAATAATACGAAGCCAAAAATGAGAGCGAATGAACCGAATGAAAACGATCGACCGGCCGAGTCGATCGCTCGAATAGGATGAACGCCGTGAGGAATTTTGACCGTGGTTTCCAATTTGGGAAATGATCTTTTTCCGCTGATTTCGTCGATCAGAGTCGCGTTCTTCGAAATTTCGGGCCTGAATATCGATTCAGGATAATCCACATCGTATTTCACCGAATCCACTGAAATCTTATAACGCTGAGTATTCGTTATATTAGAATTGAGATTGGTTTTTTGACTAAACTCGGATTCTGTAACAAGATTCCTTTTATCATAAGTTTCGACTTTGATTGCGCGCCATGAGGCGATCGGAGATGATTGAATCTTGAAGCGCGGGTTTCTGAAATAGTCGACGCGCAAAGGAATCGATGATTTCTCATCAAGCCAATATTCAAAATCTAAAAATTCTCCAGACGTTCGGATCTTTGTGAACAGAAATCGATTACAATTCCTCCCCATCACGATGCCGTCTCCGACCGGCTCCGCATTTAAGATCGATTTAGAAAGAGGATCGAGTCCGACGTAAAAGAATTTTAACGGCTCTGGGCGATGATTGAGGCCGTTCGATTCCATCGAAAAAGATCTTCGAATGATGATTTGTTCCCGACCAGTAATCGTAACCTTCCCTTGAACATGATCCGTGCGAGAATAACTCCAGCATTTATTACCATCACAATAATCGATATTGTTGACCACTCGGTCGTCACTTTTCGGAAAAATCCGGATTTCGAACCGTCTTTGTCCAATCGCGGTCTCGGTATAACGCGATTCAGAGTGATACGACGAAAACGAACGATCGTCCATTCTAACGTCGCTTGAATAATCCTCGTGAGAAACGATTTCGATCGAGTTCCAAGATTTGTTTTGCAAATCGAGACGCGTTGAAATCAACGATCGATCGATCTTCATAGTTCATGACCTCCTACGTGTTTTGAGATTTTCAGACGATGCGCCGCGATTCAAAATCGATCGGCTTGAAAACTCATAAATAATTCGATATAAATCAATGATGAGCATATAATAGCCGAGAGGATTGCTCGATCATTCTTTCGGCTTCTCCGGTGGGCCGATCCTCCTCATATCCGTGATCGGGATGTAAGAAACAATCGAGCCGGAAGAACAATAACCCAATCGACCCTTTCAAAGTGCTCGTCGGCTAGAATCGATCAAGGAGAAGTGCACGTCGGTACGGAGGTTTGACATGCTCCGACAACTTTCCCTGATAAACACATGACATACGTACCACAGTCGATATTATCCTGAGTACAACTATCCGATTTAAAGCTGGTTGAAATGCATGTTCCCCATATAAAATTCTGAGCGGGACTTCCATTTTGACAACCCGCTCCCGTCGGAGAGGAACCGCCGGGTGAGCAATTATAACATCCCGCCGCTCCTGCTCCGCTGCATGTTGAGAAGTTGGAATAGGATTGTGCGTCGACAAGTGTCGGTACACTCATGAACGCGCCGGCGAAGATCAGGGTGAAAAGAAAGGCGATCGAGATCGCGTGTGCCGCCATGATTTGTATCCGATAAATCATTGTGTACCTCCCGTAAGTTGATCTAATCAATCCGAGTTCTTGCGATATCTTTGCTGTTGATTCAAATCGCTTTGAATCGATTGGAGATCGTATCATCCAGGTCATTGAACGTCGTCGACAACCTCTCCTCCATTTCTCGTCCCGATTGCTCGCCAAAACGCTTGTGTTGTCGTCGAACTAAATGTCCGAACTGATCCATCGGCCATCGCCGCATTGACGCCCGACGGGTGATAAGATCTAGCCGCGAAGATTCCCTCTCCACCACCCGTCTTCATACCACAATCTGAGGCAGATCTCATT
>JAKBCQ010000058.1 GCA_021807585.1 Planctomycetota bacterium
TACATATCACGACCGTTTCGCAAGCTACGTGACCGTCGGCGGTTTCAAATCCGATCACGACCCCGCCGCCGAGGAGCTGCGAAAGAAAATCTACAAATTGTCGATCGATATGCTCAAGGAGCGGAAAATCGAGACCCCCTTCGGACCCCAACCCGGTCCGTTGATGGCGGTTCCTCACGACGCCAAATAAGAATCGCTCCCGGGCGTGAAAGTACGCCGCCGTCGATTCTTATAAATAATCAAGAGAAACTTCTTATGAAAATTCATCGGATTGTCATCGGGACGCGCAACCGCAAAAAGGGGGAGGAGATGATCGAGTTGATCTCTCCCCCCTGGGAATCGAATCCGCGACTTTCGGGGCTCGTCGTCGCGACCCTCGCGGATTTTCTCGACGTCCCCGAGGTCGACGAGGACGCCGCGACGTTCGCCGAGAACGCCTGTAAAAAAGCGTCGGAAACCGCGCGCGCGATCGGCGAGTGGGTTTTGGCGGACGATTCGGGGCTCGCGGTCGACGCCCTCTCGGGCGCCCCGGGGGTTTTGTCGGCCCGCTACGCCGGAACGCACGGCGACGATTCCGCCAACAACGCCAAATTGCTCGCCGAACTAGAAAAAATCGACGACGACAAACGATCCGCGGCGTTCATCTGCGCTCTCGCGCTCGCCGATCCCCAGGGAACCGTTCGCGCCCAGGCTCAGGGGCGATGCCGCGGCGTGATCGCACGCTCCCCGCGCGGCGAGAACGGATTCGGATACGATCCGCTCTTTCTCATTCCCGAATATCACCGCACTTTCGGCGAATTGAGCGTAATTGTTAAACATATGCTCAGCCACCGTGCCCGAGCTTTCGCCGCGATTCGACCTCGCCTCGAGCGGCTCGTCGCGGATCGCCGAGACGCTTAACATAAAAAACACAAAGAATGAACATCTCCAGAAATAATAAAAATGAAAAGCGATCGCCCGTTAAGATCACGACTTGAAACGCGAGCGGGGTCGATCGAATCCGCGTCAATCGTCGTCGTCGACCGGGGGCGGGGGCGCGTCGTCGTCGTCGACCGCGAGCGCGGCGGCCCTCGGCTCGATTTCGATCCGCGCCGTCACTCCGCGTCGACCCAGCAATCGCACGTTCCCCGCGCCGACGACCGATTCGAGATCCGACAGCAAGCGATCGTCGTGTTTCAACCGATAATTCGATCCCGCTCGGTAAACGACGCGACCGATATTCTCGAGCCCGATGATCTCCAAAAACAGATCGAGATTGCCCGGCCTGCCGCGAACGTGCCGATTGAGCCGTTCGAGATCCTCCCCCTGCGTGAACCCCTTGCGAAGTCGAACGATCACTCCCTGAGCGAGCTCGGTCGGCGCCTGTTCGAACGCGATCACTTTCGTCACCACCAGCTCGGGCGCCTCGCGCCGCCGATCGATCGTTCCCTTGACAAAACAAATTTGGTCGTCCTTGGCGATCGATTCATACTTGGCGAAATCCTCGGGCCAAAGAATCGCCGGAATCGCTCCCGTCGTATCCTCAAAATTGAATTTGGCCATGCGAGTCAACCCCGATCGACTGTTCTTCACGTTTCGAAGCTGAAGACCCGAGATCATCCCTCCCAGAACGACCTCGGCCTTCTCGGCGGCGGACGCGAGCTCGATCACCTGATGCGACGCCAACGCCCGCAGCAACGTTTCGTGCCGAGCGAGCGGATGGCTCGACATATAAAATCCCAATGCTTTCTTTTCCTCGGCCAAAAGGATCGCGTCGGCGAGCTCCGGGAGATCGGGAAGGGGGGGGGATTCGCGAGCCGCGGTTTTCGATCCCCCGTCGTCTTTGGAATCGAACGCCTCGAACAAGCTCCGTTGACCCCGTTTCCGATCCTCCTGGCTCGATTGCGCCCCTTGCATCGCCCGCGGCAAAACCGCCAAAAGTTGCGATCGCCTCGCCCCCAATACGTCGAAAGCCCCCGCTTTGATCAATGTATCAATACATGCTTGCCCGACGATCGTCGCGGGGGTCCGTTCGCAAAAGTCGAACAGGTCGAGAAACGCCCCTTTCTCTTTACGAGCCGCGACGACCGCGTCGATCGCCTTCTCTCCCACTCCCTTGATCGCCGCCAGGCCGAAGTGAATGCGCCTCTCGCCGGCGACTAAAAACGTCGATTCGCCTTCATTGATATCGGGTGAAAGAACGTCAATACCCATGCGTCTGCAATCGTCAATGTGTTCACAGAGCTTGTCCCGTTCGGCGCCGTCGATCTCGGAAGACAACAGCGCCGCCATGAACTCGGTGGGATAATGAGCCTTCAAATACGCGGTTTGATAAGCGAGCAAAGCATATGCGGTCGAGTGCGATTTGTTGAAGCCGTAGCCGCCGAAGAATTCGATCAGATCGAAGATCTCGGTGGCGATCTCCTTCGAAAGCCCGCGCCCCGTCGCCCCCGAAAGGAATTGAGCGCGCCCCTGCGCGATCACCTCGGTTTTCTTTTTCGAAATCGCCTTGATGCACGCGTACGCTTGCGAAAGCTCGATATCCCCCAACCCGTTCAAAATCCGCATCACCTGCTCTTGGTACACCATCACCCCGTGAGTCTCCTCGAGAACGTCACGCATAATCGGATGATGATACCTAGGCTGCTCTTGCTTGTGTTTACGCTTTACATAAGAATCCACCATTCCCCCGTTGAGCGGGCCGGGGCGGTAAAGCGCGTTCGTCGCGATGATGTCGTTGAAGACGTCGGGCTTCATCTGCACCAAAAGCTCGCGAATTCCCGGCGATTCAAGCTGAAACACCCCCTTCGTTTCGCCCCGCTGAAGCAATTGATACGTGTCGACGTCGTCGAGCGGGAGCTTCGCAAGGTCGATCTTTTCGCCGCGCACCCGCTCGATCAACTCCAAAGCGCGCTCGAGGAGCGTCAGATTGCGCAGCCCAAGGAAGTCCATCTTCAGCAGCCCCGCCTTCTCGACGTCTCCCATGTTCCATTGTGTTGTGATGAATTCTTTATCTTTGTCTTTGTTGGGAAGTTTCTGGAGCGGAACGAGATCCGAGAGGACGCGGTCGGCGATCACCACCCCCGCGGCGTGCGTGCTGACGTTTCGCGGAGTCCCCTCGAGCTTGATCGCCGTTTCAAGCAGCTTGGCGATCTCGGGATCTTCGTCGCGCAAACGCTTCAGCTCGCGCTCCTGCTCGATCGCCTCCGCGACCGTGATATGGAGCGTTTTTGGCACGAGCTTGGCCACTTGGTCGACGCGTGTAAGAGGAATATTGAGCGCCCTGCCGACGTCTCGGATCGCCGCCCGCGCCGCCATCGTGCCGAACGTGCCGATCTGCGCCACGTTCGCCGCGCCGTACTTGGCTCGAACGTATTCGATCACCTCGTAACGACGTTCCTGGCACAAGTCGATGTCGATATCCGGCGCCTCCGACCGACTCGGATCAAGAAAACGTTCAAACAGAAGATCATATTTAATTGGATCAACATGGCTGAGATAAAGCAAGTAACTGACGAGAGCCCCGCACGCCGATCCTCGCGCCGACGCGGGAATGCCGCGTTCGCGCGCGAACCGGACGAAATCCCAAACGATCAGAAAGTACGACGCGAACCCCATTCGAACGATGATCGCGAGTTCGCGGTCGAGCCGCGCGACCGCGTCGGCGGGGGGATTCTCGCCGTAGCGATCGAACAGCCCGGCGCGACACAGCTCGGCGAGATACGTCTCGGGGGTTTTCTCGTCGGGGGGCTTGAACGACGGAAACGAACGTTTGCCCAGATCCAAACCCGAGTAATCGATCATCGATGCGATCTCGGCCGAACGCGCCAACGCCTCGGCGTGATCGGGCATCGCCTCGTACATCTCGGCGGGGGATCGAACGAAGAACTCCTCGGTGTCGAACCGCATCCGATTGGGATCGTCGAGCGTCTTCCCCGTGTTGATGCAAAGGAGAACGTCGTGAGCTTTGGCGTCGTCGCGCGTCAGATAGTGCGCGTCCGAGGTCGCCACCAGCGGCAGCCCCATCCGCCGCGCCAGGTCGGTCGCACGCTCGGTGCAATCCTTCTGAATCGAAACCCCGTTGTCCTGGATCTCGACGAAAAAATTCTCGGGACCGAAAACCTTCGCGTACCACGCGCACAACGATTCGGCCTCGGCGTTCTTATCGCTTAAAAGGAGATCCGAAAGCTCCGCCGACGCACAGCCGGATAAACAAATAATTCCTTCAGAATGTTGTTCAAGAATTTCTTTGTCGATCCGAGGACGATAATAGAACCCCTCAAGAAACGCTCGCGACGAGAGCCTGGAGAGGTTGCGGAACCCCTCGGCGTTTTTGGCGAGCAGCGTGAGGTGAAACGCGTATTCCTGACCCGACGCTCCCCCTCCCTTGCGATCGGTTCGTTTAAACGGAGCTACATAAGTTTCGATGCCGATAATCGGTTGGATTCCCGCGGCCTCGGCGGATCGCTTGAGTTCGACCGCTCCGTAAAGGTTGCCGTGATCGGTCACCGCGATCGCCGGCATCCCCAGCCGCTTCACCCGATCGACCAGGTCGGGAATCTTGCTCAACCCGTCCAAAAGGCTGTAATGGCTATGACAATGCAAATGAACAAAAGATTGCTTGCTCATCTCGGACGCGTTCTCGATCGACGGTTCGGGAAGGTCCGCCGCCGCGGCGACGGCCTTGTTAATGGTAAACGCCGTTTTATACGAGGCGGGGGCGCCGAGTCAATACCCGAGCGTCATAAATGATAAGTGTTAATTAGCGATATGATAATAAAAATAAGTGATAAAACGCTTGGGCGCGTCGATTCCGTCCGCCGAACCGCGCGATCGATCGGATCGAACACGCTTCAAGCAAGCAGGGGGGGAATCGATGCATGACGGTTAGGATTCGATAGAATCGGCCGAGAATCGACCGATGGCGAAATGCGATCGATCCGCTACGACGTACGCCTTCTCGGAGACGCTCGACGTTTGAACCGCGCCGCTCGACGACTCCTAGGCGCCGCGATGAATCGGATCACGACCTCGGCGCCAGGCTCGCATCGACCCGAGCGGATCGCGTTCCGCACGACGAATCATCCCGCGATCTCGACGAGTTCCTCGGGCTGATTCTCCGCGGTTTTCTGAATCCTCTTCTTCGCGGGTTTGACCGCCGGATCGTCGCCGTCTTCAAGCCCCTGGCTCAAAGCCTCGAGCTGAAGCGCAAGCAGGCGATCCGCACGCGTGCGACCGCGGAGAAGCTCAAGGAACGCCTCGGCGCCAATCAGAACCGCCTTGGGCTTGTTGTGAATCGTCAAAACGTACCGGGTCGACGAGGATTCTTCCAGCGACTCTAAAACCTTGGGTAAATCGCGATGAAGCTCTCGGCTGCCGATAAATCGAACGCTGGACTGAGCCATTTCCTTCCTCTGGGCCAAGATCGGCCGTTAAAAAGGGGGAGAATCCCGCGGCGAAATGTTCCATCGCCCCGGACCGAAAGGTTCAATGATATTATCACCACGAGAACCGCGAGTCAACCCGCTGGAATCGCTTTTTCCTCTTGAGCCGCGAAGGGATCGAAGACCGAACCTCTTCGGAGCGATCGACCCCACCGTGATTCAATAGAATCCGCTCGACCCCATCCATGAAGACAGGCCGCCGAATCAACGACGCCACGATCCTCAAACCGCCGCGGACCCGGAACACATGATCGCACGCCGCCTCGATAATCCACCCGGCCCGAACGATCAAAATCCCCCTTGATCCACAACCTCACGCCCCGCGATCGTCCCCAACGCCTGCCACGTTTTTAAATCAATCGATTCCTTCACGAACCGGACCGACCCGTCGCCCGACAAAACGTTCACACCCCCCGGATGACGACTCGTCGCCGTCGCCACAACCTCGCCCGAATAATCGTCGTCGCCAAAATTACAACTTGATTTATTTGGAGTAAAAATATGATTGTACCTAGTGTAAAACAGTCCTCCATCCCCCCACCTTTCCCCCGACCACTCGACGTCGCTGATCCAGCGCGGCGAACGACTCGGCCCCGCGTTCCAACACGCGCTCAACGTCGGATCGGTGATGTAATAATCCGAGAGCGGATCGGGACGCGCCGAATCGCCCAAACAACGCTCGCTGAAAAACGCGGTTTGGCTCAAGCCGTCGCGCACCGACGCGGGATTGACCGAACTGTCGAACCAGAACGCTCCGTCGTTTTTCCCCTTCGAATTCGGCGTCCCGAACGTCAGATTGTAAGGCTTCGTCCCGGCGCACGCCCTGTAATTGTTATGCGACAATCGATACAATTCGAGAATTCCGTCAAAATCGGATGGACATAAAAATAAGCCCACTTTTGTCGATAAAGCCGTCGCGTTGAAGGCGCTGTATTCGACGCTGTGTCCCCACGGCACGAAGTCGAAATTCATCGAATTAAAAAGGTTTGTTTGTTCAAAATAAGCGAGAAGCTGTGAATGAGCAGACCATCGAGCGACGAAGCCGGGAGGACCTCCTCCGCCGACGCCGAACGGATAAACGCGCGTCGCGGTTTCGTAATTCGCGAGCGCGACGCCGATTTGTTTGAGGTTATTCATGCATTGCGCGCGCCGCGCCGCCTCGCGCGCCTGCTGAACCGCGGGAAGGAGCAGACCGACCAAGATCCCGATCACCGCGATCACGACCAAAACCTCGATCAACGTGAATCCGCGACGCGGTTTCATGGCGAATTCTCCGATTGTAATATTCACGATGGATTCGTTTTTGACCTCAATCCGCGCGCGATCGCGCATCCCGCTAAGACGGAAACCAAGACGAAGCCGACCCATTTCCAAACCGAAGAAGATCCCGAATCCGATAAATCCTGAAGTCTGACGATTCGATCGGCCTTGATCGTGAATCGATCGAACCGAACGTCGATCGCATCGGTCGTTTGATACGGCAAAACCTGAAGAGCGACCTCGGTGATCGGGGGCGAACCGAACTCGATCGCGCCGATCGTTCGTAAATCCGACCATGTCTCGCCGCATTCGAACGTCAATCGCCCGTTTTTTCTTGACAATCGGAGAATTCCCGCCGAATCGCTCGTCGGCGACCTTTCATACAGATCATCGACCAAAGATTTATGGACATAATATCCGTAAAGGTCCCCCGGGCCGACTTCAACATTACGAAAAAGCGTGACGAATCCGTCGGCGGTCGCGATCGATATTTCAAGATTATTGCGTCCGTCTCCCGATTTGGGCCTGGGGAGTTTGGCGATCGAGTAACCCGCCTCGATCGTGAAATCCCCTTCAAGTCGAACCTGGGCGGAGAGCCGCATCGGCGGACGATCGGTTTTGCCGGCGGGGAGCGTCGCCCGCAAGCCCCCCGACTCGAATGACCATTTCCCCTTGCCTGCGCTCTTGATCGTGCGAAACAGCAGCCGATCGAGGTCGGTTTTGGAAAAGTCGACGCGAATCTCATCGGCGAACGCGAACGCTCGCCGCGGATTCGACCACGCGAAAGCCGTCATGACGACGATCAGAAACCTCAATCGATCAAAGATGTGATGCGGTTTCATCAGCACGTCTCGTCGGGATTGATCAAGAATGTTCCGCCGAATTGAGGCCGCACGACGACTTAATCGTACAATCGACAAGGGGCCTACGCAAGCCGATTGCGAGCCGATTGTTGGGGAATCCTCAAGGATCCCGCGCCGATCCTTCGGGAATATCGGCGCCGGAACCCTTCGCGTCGCCGCGGGTTAAGAGAGGCAGGCCCATCTTCCGCCGCGCCGCGTTCGCCTCGTCGAGCGTGATATGATAGATGTAAATCGAATACCCTGCGCGTGCGATCGGACGAAAGAATTGGAAGTATGAGTAAGGTTCAATCCCACCGAGAGGGATCCATTGACTTTTATGATCGGGCGGAGCGAATGAAGAGGATCCCCGAAGATAATTCACGCTTACCGCGTAATATCCCGGTTTCGGACCAAGATGATCATATCGTCCCGAGCCTTCGTGATAAAGCTCTCGAGGGAAAGGACTTGGAACGGTATATTCGATTCCGATTATCGATGGATCGACTAAATTGTAGTAGGCGAGCCCGATCGGTTTCGTTTCGGGATGACGATCGATCCAACTTTTGAGAAACAGTAAATCCTGGCCCCAATCGATGTTGCTATCCACAAGATGCGCGCCGCCGTTCTCCGGGCCGCCGGCGATCTCGTTGAAATACGATTGCGAATGAGGATAAATCATCAGACTCGATACGACTCCCCACGATAGCAAGACGATTAAGCACAATCCTGATTTCCACCTTCCGATATTCAAGAAATAGCCCAGTTTGGAGGTCGCGACGATCACGAATGGAAACGCCGGAAGCACATATCTCATATGATGATTGATTCCAGTTTGAGATGAGACAAAGTCGAGGAAGACGATCGCGGGGAGCCAAACGATCAATTCATTTAACAAGCGAAAGCATGATTGTTTGCCGATCAACGGCCAAATGATTCCCCAGACGATCAAACACCAAAATCCCAAAGGAACTTTCACCGCGAGCGCTAAGAAATAGTAATACCACCAACCGTAGCGCCGCCATCGACCTTCGAGATAGCTGGGAAAACGACTCTCGAAATCGAGCTTCTGGATATCGATTCCTTTAATGTAATCTTCAGGCAAAGGAATCGAGATTCTTCCCAACCATGTACCTTGAAACCGATTCTGAAACTCTGAGAGTTCTGAAAAACTTTCTCCGCCGAACGTTCGACTTACAAACGGCAAATCACCCAAATATCGCAACGTCCCGCGAAAACCATATCCAAGATTAATCATCGTCAAGCTCAAAACAAGTATAACTACAGAATGACCCGTACAGACCATCCAGGAACTTGGACGATCCTTGCGCGATCGATCCGTTATGATGTGAAAGATCCAGACGACC
>JAKBCQ010000059.1 GCA_021807585.1 Planctomycetota bacterium
ATCATTAAGCTGAAGGAGGGTGAAGTTCCACGATTACCCGGCTGAACGATAGCCGTGCGATCGATTCGGCTCAATACCCGGCCCGTCATCGTGCGAGAGATTCTGTTCGCATCCGACTTATCTGAATGAAGACGGGAGAATGAATCGTCGCTTGAGATTCTTGGTCTTCGGCGCGATCACGGTCGGATCGAGTTCGCGTCCGCGGTCGCGGCGGCTTTCGCTTTTCGGAGCGAGATCGCCGCGATCTCGATCGATCCCGGCGATTCTCCAGGGTCGATTCGGATACCCGTTAAGGGCTCGTCGGGTTCGATTGTAATAACATAATCATTCCAAGATTCGTCCGACGCGTCGAAGTTTGATCGCCGAGAACGAAGCTCGTCGAGACCGGGGTGCGCCGCCGAGATCCAAAACACCTGGACGCGTTTCGGCTTCGAACAGCGGGCTCGGATCAGTACGTCGATTCGACCCGGAGGAGCGTCGACGCGAGCGAACATCATTGGATCTTTTCCCGAACTCGCGGCCAGAAGAGCGCCGCGCGAATTTGAAAGCACGCAATCCCCCCTCGCAATCCACCCGTCGGTCCCAAAATCAAAATTCCATGATTTGATTATATCGCTTTCACACTGTTTGATTCGAAGTCGCGGTTCGGGGTCGGCGGGATCGAGGGACGAAGCCTTTTCGAAATCGGCGCGGGCTTCGTCTCCGAGGCCCGACCGAGCCAGCGCGATCCCCCGCGCGAGATACGCGCCGATTCCGGGTCGCTCTTCGATTTCATTGGTGAACGCTGCGATCGTTTCGCGTTCATACCAAGCCGCGGGAGGCGCTCGATCGAACCCCTTATGCACGCGATCAAGCGCGGTTCGCTCGTCGTCGTGACGACCGATCGAGTGATAAGCTAATGATATAATTATATTGATATTGAATCGGCTTCCGAGGTCAAGGGCCGCGGCTTTCTCCAGGGCTCGGATCGCTCCCTGGGGATCGTTTGAAAGCAATTTCGCGGCGCCGAGCGCCGTCCAGCCGCCGACTCCTCGGGTCGTTTCGCGTCCGGCGATCGTCGAAAGAACGAGCCCGCGGCGGTCGGGAGATTTCGCCGCGGCGACGTTCGTCAAAGCTTTCCCGTCTCGCGCTTCCGCTCGAGTTAACAGAAAATGAGCGTAATCTCCGGCGTCGCGATCGCAGGCTTCGTTTGATAGAAGGATGTTTTCAAAAAGCGATACAAATTTACGCTCAAGTTCTTGAATCTCGCTCGAATCGCGCCCGGTCGATTTTTTCAGCGCGAGCTTCGCTTCGACGAGCCGCGTTAAGAGTCGATCGCGTTCGATCGGGGACGATTCGGGGTCCGGCGTTCGCGTCGCGAGTTCGATCGCGTCGTCGAACTTTTCGGCTTCGACGAGAGCCTGCGCGATCTCCCCGGTGTGGTTCGACGCGAGGATGAAGATCCCCGCACCGGGACGCGCAAACTCGCTTGCGTAACGCTCGGGTGCGTCGACCCGCGCGACGATCGTCGTCCATCCGCGCCGAACCTCGAGCAAATGGCGCTTCTTCGTCTGATCAAGCTCTTTCCCGTCCACCGCGATCGCGGGCGTGATCGAACCGTCAAGTCTTAAGCAGATGATCTGATTTTGATTACTGTATAATCTTGCGTACAATCGCGGCGGATCGGGTGCGAGCGGGACGAACCCGGTCGAATCGCACGCGGCGCGATACCAGACGGGGCGTTCGCGGCGAACCGTCGCCGCCGCGGCGTCGAGAGGCGAGGGGGGGGAATCGGCGAACGGATCGTGGACGTCGTTTTTATCGAGCGGATTGTTTTTCACGCTCCACCAACCCGCGATCAAGCACCTCGGTTTCATTCTTGCGCGAGTGGGATCGTCAGATGATTGATCGATCACGGTCGCGGCTTCGTTCCACCGCTCGGCGCGCGCAAGCGCCAGGCCGCGAGCGAGGATTGCGGCTCGATCCGACGGGTTCTCGGCGATCATTCGTTGCAAGGTCGGCAAGAGTTCGGGGGCGTGCTCGTGGAGATATCCCGCGGTCGCGTCGCGGATCACGATCGAGGGGTCGTCGCCCGCCGATACGAGTTTGGTTCCGTCGGGACTCCACGCGATCGATTCGACGCTCGACGAGTGCTCGCGGAGGGTGAGCGTCATGCTTCCGCTTGTCGTATCCCAAAGCCGAACCACGGTATCCTGGCTCGCCGTCGCCAGTCTTTTGCCGTCGGGGCTCCACGCGACCGAGGTGGCGTTCTCGTTATGACCGATCAACGAATAAAGCGACGAGCCTGTCTCAGAGTTCCAGATGTCAACTATATTAAAAGATCGTGTTGCGATCATGCGTCCGTCGGGGCTCCAGACGACGATGCGATTGAATTGTCCGCCGTAGGGCCATGAGACGATCGCTCGACCCGTCGCGGCGTCGGCGATTGTGATTCGATAAAGTTCTCCAATCGCGATTCGATCGCCGGAGGGGCTCCAGTCGAAGCCGAAACCCGCGAATTCGCGTTCGAGGCGGCGGGAGGCGACGTCCCAAACGCGCACCTTGCCGTCTTCGGCGCCGACGGCGAGCTTTGAGCCGGCTCGGTTGAACGCAATCGACCGCGCCTCGCGTCCGCCGCCGGGGAATGTCGCGATCTCGTTCCCCGTCGTCGAATCCCACAGTTTGGTCGTCCCGTCGCGATCGCCGCACGCGATCGTTTTACCGTCGGGATGAAAACAGACCGACGTGAACGAATCGTGAGCGACCCTAAATGTGCGAATGTTTGCGTATGTTTCCGAGTTCCAGATCTTCACCGAACCGTCTTCGGACGCGGTGGCGAATTGTTTTCCCGACGCGTCGAACCGAATCATTCGTATCGTTTGTTCATGAGCTTTTTGGAGGACGAGCGGGTAGGACGGGGGATTGACGGTCGCGATTCGGATGGCGCCGTTCTCGCCGCCGGTCGCCGCGGCGATCCTCGAACCGTCGGGGCTCCAGGCGATCGACTTGACCTCGTCGAGAAAGCCGCGGAGGGCGAATCGACGGATTAAACGATCGGAATCCAAGAATCCGACCGTGCGATCGCGAGCCCCGGTCGCGATCGTTTTTCCGTCGGGACTCCATTCGATCGAGTTGAGCGTGTGAAACGACCAACTCGATCGCGCGATTACGGTTCCCTTGGCCGCTTCACGGATCGTGACTCCTCGCTCGTTATTCGAGACGGCGATTCGTGTTCCGTCGGGTGAATAGCGGATCCGCCTCGATCGAGCCGGATCGTCGTAATGTTTAAATATTATTTCATGCGTTTTCGCGTTCCAGCAGCTCGTCGATCCGTCGAGTCCCGCGGCGCAGAGCCGGTCGCCGTCGGGCGAGAACGCGATCGAGAGATACGCCTCGGATTCTCCGCGGATCGTCGCGACGAGCGTGCAATCAGAAGTATCCCATACTTTAATTTTTGAATCCCAACCGACCGCGGCGATTCTCGATCCGTCGGGCGACCACGCGACTTCGTCGACTTCAAGTTCGAACGCTTCGATCGCGCCGAGCGCCGCGCCGGTTTTCCCATCCCAAAACCGCACTGCGCCGTCGCGATGCCCCGACGCGAAGCGGTTGTGTTTGGGATCCCATGCGATCGTTTTGGTTTCTTGAGGCGCGGCGACGACGCGGATCGTCGCCCCCGTCGCGGCGTCGATCAGCCGGATAAAAGCGTCCTTCCCCGCCGACGCGATCGTCTTTCCGTCGCGGCTCCACGCGATCGTGAGGATCTCTTGCGTGGGTCCCCGAGCGTCGATCGCGCCTTGATTCAAAATAGCATGAAAATAGTACCACTCCCACGCGCGTGGATCGTTTTCGACGTTGAGTCCGCGCCAATCGCGGAGCAGCAGATCGATCTGGTTGTCGCCGCGCGGCGATGAGAGGGACGACCCGAGCAAATTAAATCGAGCGAAATACAATTCGCGCACCGACCGCAGTCGTTCGCGTTCGGCGATCCGTCGCGCCCGCTCGGCGTCGTCGCCGGCGCGTTGCGCTTTGAGTCGTTCGGCCTCTTTTTCGACGGCGAGTTTTCCCTCGCGTTCGGCGAGCCTTCCCCGTTCGTCGGCGAGCTTGCCGAACCGCGTCGCGGCGATCGTCGCGACGACCGCGGCCGTCGCAAGGAGCAAAAAAATCACCGCGAGCGACGCCGAAATCGCGGGATTGCGCCGCGCCCACCGATAAAACCGTTCCGCGGTCGACACCCGTCGCGCAGTAATCGGTTCGTCGTTGATAAATCGATTCAAATCGTCAGCAAGTTCTTGTGCCGAAGCGTATCGATGTTTCGACTCGCGCTCGATCGCCTTGCGGACGATCGTCGCCAGATCTCGGGGAATCCCCGGCCGCACCCGCGCGATCGGCGGCGGCGCCTCGGTCGTCACCCGCTTCATCAACGTAAGCCGATCCGAATCTCCATAAGCCGGCTTGAGCGCCAGCAGCTCATAAAGCGTGATGCCGAGCGAATAAACGTCCCCCGTCTCGCCGTGTTTTCCCTCGAACGCCTCGGGGGGAAGGTAGCGGATCGTGCCGACGACATCTCCCGAGCCCGTCAGGTCGAGATCGTCGTCGATCTTCGCCAACCCGAAATCGGTCACCCAAACCGTCCCTTGCGCGTCGAGGAGAAGATTCGAGGGCTTGACGTCGCGATGAAGCACCTTGTGCCGGTGCGCGTAATCGATCGCCTCGGCCGCTTGCGCGCCGATGCGAGCGATCTCTTTCCAATAATGATGCGAAGTCGTTCGATCAACGAAGGATTCGACTTCGCTCCGCTCCGTGATCGACGCCGACGACGCCGGGACGAACGTCTCGGTCGGAGCCTCGACCGCCGCCGCGGGATCGAGCCCCCCCGACGTCGCGGGAAAATGCGATAATTTCTCAAATATCGTAGTTATAGGAATGAACGCATGTTCGTCCATCGCGAGGTCGATCGTCGAGACCGATCGTTCGGGAGGGGAGAAAGGTTCTTCGACGATCGGTCGCAAGCCCTCGCCCGCCGCCGATCCCTTCCGCTCGACGAGCCTCAGAGAATCCCACGCGCGCCGAATCTCGATCGGACCGCGACCCGAAACGCGCATCTTATTCAGCTCCGCGATCAGCTCGTTGAGCCCGAATCCCTCAATATATTGCATCACATAATAAGGCGTTGATCCGCGGCGACCGACGCCGAATACCGGCACGATGTTCGTATGATGAAGCCGAGCCGCGGCCTTCGCCTCGCGCTCGAATCGTTGCGTTTTTCCCCGATCGCGGACGTGTTCATGAAACAGAGCTTTGAGAGCGACCCGGCGACCCAGCGAGATTTGCACCGCCTCGTAAACGATCCCCATCCCGCCGCGACCGATCTCTCGGATCACATGAAAATCGTCTTCGCGCGTCGAGCCCCCCGTATCGACCTCGGCCTTCGAAAACCGAGCGGGATCGAGATCACCCTCGAGCGAAACCTCCTCCATCAGCGCCATCGCCGGGAACAAATCGAGGATCTGCTCGGCCAATTCGGGATATCGCTTGATATACTCCTCAATCGTCGGATTCGAACCGCATCGAAGTCGCTCGAGATATTCCTCAATCAAATCGTAAGCATGAGGCT
Organism: Planctomycetota bacterium; assembly: GCA_021807585.1. Taxonomy (GTDB): domain Bacteria; phylum Planctomycetota; class Planctomycetia; order Isosphaerales; family Isosphaeraceae; genus JAKBCQ01. The sequence goes on from JAKBCQ010000059.1 coordinate 5,597, forward strand.
TATCTGAATCCGATTCGTTCATATTATTGGCTATAATATTATTAAGCGAGATCGTGGCGAGACGTCGGCCCTCCATTCCCGCTGAAGCGGCCGAGCAATCGCGACCGCACCCTCGCGACGCTTACGCCATCCAGCGTACACTCCAAACCCTCAAGAGCGAAACGGCATTCGATCGTTTTTCGGTAAAAAATCGCGCCAAAAAACACAAAGCCGGCACGATAATGCCGGCTGGGTGGAGATCGATTGATCCAACCTGAGGTGGTCGCACGCGATCACCGCGTCGAACTCGGCGCGGTTACGGTCGTGGTCTTATCGACTCCGCGAGCGATTCGGCCCAGCAATCCCCCCGTGCCGCTGCTACCCCACCGCGCCTGTGGGTCGAACGCCGTCGTCGTGTCGAGATCGATCGGATTCGGTTTAACCCGCGTGAAAACATAGCGTTCCAGCAAGCGCCCCCGGGGATCGGTCGCCTCGACGATCGCCGGAAGACCCGTCGAGCGATCAAAAGCGACGACCCATTTGTCTCCCGTCGGCGTCACCCGAGCGATCAGGTCGCACCGGCCGTTATACCCCTCGGGGACCGTCGCTCCCTCGTATTTCAAATCGCCGAACTCGTTGTTCGGTACGTGCTGCTTCGCGAGAGCGAGCTCGACCTTCTCGACGATCGTATCCAAACCCGCCTCGGTGATCGGATGCCGGCTGTTCTTCGATGCAAGAGCGCCCATCGGGTCGATCGCCAATTTTTGTCCCAATAATCCCATGTCGGCCATATTAACATGCATGAGTTGATCGGATCCCTGAGAATCGTAAATGACTTCGCGTCCTTGATGCGGACCCTCGGGCCAATTCAGCCGGACCGCCTTCGGTTCGCGGCGCACGCTCAAAACCAAATTTTCAGGCTCTCTCAGGGTGTCGCCGATCCGCTCCTGTCCCACCATCGACAGTTGATATGTCGTCATCGAATCGAGCTGAGATCGTGCTCGGTTGAGGATTCCGTCGATTGTCTCGAAATCGGCTTTAAGACGTTCGGCGGGGGAGATCGACTGGCCGTCGTTTTGGGTCGCCATGGCCGACGCCACGCCTCCCGCGAATTCTCCCGCGGCGGGGGCGATCACGCGAGTTCCTCGGACGCGTTCGACACGATCGGCGACGGGCGCTTCGTCGTTGTTCCGGGCTCGATCGGTCGCCGCGACGGACGTGCCGAGTGCGGCGGGTTGACTCGCCTGGGCGGGCTCGACGTCTCGTCCCGAGCGTCTTCGATCGACCAAACGAGGTCTGCCTTGAAGGTCGTCGAGCTCAAGCGGCGAAGGTTTTTCTAAAACGACTCCCGTGCCGTCCGTCGGGGGGCGATTATCCGCCGAGGTCTCAGGGTCTTTGCTCCGAGCCAGCCGAGATCGACGTTCACGCCGTTCTTGATCTTTCTTTTCGAGCGCGAGCCTGCGTTCGCGGTCTTCGTAATCTTTCGATCGATACGCCGCCAAACCGCGGCTGTACCAGTTGGGATCGTCTTCAGACGGCTGTGCGCCGAGCGCGTTTTTGTTGGTTCCTGTGAAGCGACTGACGACGGGCGAATCCTTAATCGTCTCCAGGCTGGAGCATCCTTGGCTGAACACGCAAATCGCCCCCAGGACGATCGCTGGACCAATTCTATGCCACGCCTCGGCGATCCTTGCCGTATCCATAACGCCCTTCTCCCCTGATGGGCGACCCGATCGTTTCCGTTATTGCTTCGAGCCTCGATATCGGCCGATTTCTCGACGATCGTTCGCTTCGATCGCGATCGATCCAGGCGATTTTCGCGCCGTGCGAATCGACCGAAAGCCGCGGCTGTTCCTTTTATTTCGACGGTTCGGTCGCTCGACGCCAACCTCGATCGCGGGAAATCGCTCCCGCCTGAAATACGACTGACGTGTGCGCCGATTGAGTCGAGTTTGAGGGTTCGGTGATGCTTGAGTCATCCCGAGCCCGAACGACCTTCACGCGGAGTTTTGGACCGAGATTCGAGGCCTGGAATCGAGCCGAAGTCCCCTAAGGAACGCCGGTTTCGTCGACGATTGGGTCTTCATACGTTCTCGCGGACGAATCGACAAGAGCAATCCTCCAAGAAGTTCGGTCGGCGCTTGCCACTTGCGCCGCTAAGCGTGGGATAAAGCGATCAAGTGAAAAAGCAAGCGATGCGTCGGGCGAAGCCGATCGCAAGCGATATGAACACCCGATTAGGAACTTTTAACCCCGAAAATCGCCGATCGATAAGAAGGAGACGAGGTTTTCGGCGTGTCCAAGCTTGCGGCCCGCTATCGAAATCGACGGGTGAAGCGTGGAATTCGCGCGTCGAGTCGATTACAACGAAATCGAGATTTCGAGGTCGATCGTTCATACTCGTAAGCGTATGCTCCCGCGTCGCGGAAGCGACTTGAGCATGAGGCGGAAGAGACGCCTATTTTTTGTTCATATAAAATCATTATGCATCGATTAGCGTGTGGTCGCGGCGCGGCGATCGCCGCGTTATGCAGGGGTATTTATGACGATCGAAAGAATGTGGTGGAATCGACATGAAACTCACTAACCCTCCGGTCATTCAGTCTTGGATCGCGATTGAGTTCGATCCCGCTCCCGACAAGAAAACATGGGATATTCAAATCGCGAATGCATTCTTTCTCCGTCATCAGAATACTTTACCACATCACGATATCGCGTGGGTGAGACATGTTGAGATCAAGGATTTCTCTCCAGCCAAACTTCCCGAGATCATCCCGGGCAAGATCGAGGTGAATCACGTTCGAGGTCGGAACGAACAAGGAACGTTCTGGGTCCAGGTTTCCGCCGACGATCGGCTGGTCTGCAACATCACTCGAGGATCCGGGTCATACGCGGGGTATGAATACCTTCGCGACCAAGCTATTCTAATGTATATTGACTACGTCGAGCTGTTCAAGCCCACGAAAGTACGCAGGGTCGATCTGCATTACGTCGACCTGATCGAAATCCCCGTTCCTCCCGATAAGAAGATAAAACTTGAGGATTATTTTGAATTCTATATAAAATCACCTGGAAAATTTGATAATATGCTTGCTTGTGATATAAGCGTGGCGTTATCGACCCCTCGCGTTCGAGACGCCGTCGAGGTTCGATTCCAAACCGAACCGATGAATGAAAATTCAAATCCATACCGATTCCGAATGGATTGGAATCTGACTTGTAATCAGGTGGAGACGCTCGATCGCGACGAGATCGTGCGCGCGCTCGA
>JAKBCQ010000060.1 GCA_021807585.1 Planctomycetota bacterium
TCGGCGTGATGGCCGCGGTGCTTTTGCTGGCGGGTCTGGGGGCGATTCTGCGCGATAAGGAGCCGCGAGAGATCGACTGCGGGATCGTCGCAACCGAGGAAAATTTGTGATCGAACGACGATCGCGGATTCAGATCCGGGTGGAGGATCGATGACGATCGGAAGACGATCGCGCATCGACATCCGGGTATTCGATTATTAACATCAAAGGAGTTACGTTTATGAGAGATCGACGATTGTTGTTCGCGTTCGCCTTCGCGGCGGCGTTGGGGGGCGGGATCGAGGCGGCGGCGGACGAGGGGATGTGGGTTTTTGACAATCTCCCGCTCGAGACGCTCAAGAAGAAGTACGGTTTCGAGCCCGACGACGCGTGGATTTCGCGGTTGCGGTCGAGCGCCGTGCGGTTCAACAACGGCGGGTCGGGTTCGTTCATTTCGGCGGACGGCTTGATCATGACGAATCATCATGTCGGCGCCGATACGTTGGCGAAGATCAGTAACGAGAAAAAGGATTATTATCAAGAAGGCTTCCTGGCGCGGACGCTCGCCGAAGAGGTAAGGGCGCCCGATCTTGAACTCAACGTGCTCGTAAGCATTCAGGACGTGACCGATCGCGTGAACGCCGCGGTGAAGGAAGGGATGGACGACGCCGCGGCCGGCGCCGCGAAACGAGCCGCGATGGCCGAGATCGAGAAGGCCGCGACCGATAAGACGGGACACAGAAGCGACGTCGTCACGCTTTATCAAGGAGGCAAGTACTCGCTTTATCAATATAAGAAATATACAGATGTTCGCCTGGTGATGGCCCCCGAGTTCGACGTCGCGTTCTTCGGCGGCGATCCCGATAATTTCGAATATCCGCGCTATGATCTGGACATGTGCTTCTTCCGGGCGTACGAGAACGACAAGCCCGCGAAGGTCGAGCATTATCTCAAATGGAGCCCCGCCGGTTCGAACGAGGGAGACCTGGTGTTCGTGGCGGGGCATCCCGGCAGGACGAGCCGTATGTTTACGTTGGCGCATTTGCATTATTTGCGCGACGTCAACTTTCCCATGGTGCTCGAGGTGCTGTTCGATCGCGAGAAGTTTTTGCTCGATTACAGCAAGCGCGGCGAGGAGCACGCGCGGCAGGCGAAGGAGGATTTGTTCGGCTATCAGAACAGCCGCAAGGCGCGGGTGGGAGGGCTCGAAGGACTTAAGAATGATGATTTCATGAAGCGAAAGGCACATGCCGAGTCCGATCTCCGCGCGCGGATCGATTCCGACCCGAAAAAGAAAGAGCTTTTCGCCGCGGCGTGGGGAAAAATCGCCGACGCCGAGAAGGCCGCCGCGAGCATCATCCATCCCAACGCGTTCCTGGAACGGGGTTTGGCGTTTGACAGCAAGCTCTTCGAGATCGCCCGAACGCTCGTTCGGATCGCCGAGGAGAAACCCAAACCGAACGCCGTACGGCTCCGCGAATACAACGATGCACGGCTTGAATCGCTCAAATTCGCGCTCTTCTCCGAAGCGCCGATTTATCCCGAATTCGAGAAAGCCAAACTTGCTCATTCGCTGGAATACTGGCGCAAGCATGCGGGACCAAACGATCCGATCGTCGAGCGGGTGTTGCGAGAGCGATCCCCCGAGGAGGTCGCCAAGTCGCTCGTCGACGGAAGCAAGCTCGCCGACGTCGCGATCCGTAAAAAGCTCTACGAGGGGGGGAAGGACGCGATCCTCGCCTGCGACGATCCGATGATCAAGCTGGCGCTCGCGATCGACGCCGACGCCCGCGCCGTGCGAAAAATCCGCGAAGACAAAGTCGAAGGAGTCGAGACCGCGCAATACGCGCTCATCGCCAAAGCGTTGTTCGAGGAGCTCAAGGAGTCGATCTACCCCGACGCCACGTTCACGCTTCGACTCGCTTTCGGAACGGTGAAAGGATATGAACAAAACGACAAGTTCATACCTCCTTACACGACAATGGGAGGCGCATTCGAGCACGCCGCGAGCCACGGCGACAAGCCGCCGTACCGACTGCCGCCGAGTTGGATCAAGGCGAAGGAGGAGAAAGCGTTTCGGCTCGATACTCCACTCAATTTCGTTTCCACCGCCGACATCATCGGCGGCAACTCGGGAAGCCCCGTCGTCAATCGAAACAACGAGGTCGTCGGGCTGATCTTCGACGGCAACATCCACTCGCTCGTGCTCGATTTTGGATATGAAGACAAGCTTGCACGAGCGGTTTCGGTCGATTCGCGGGCGATTCTCGAATCGCTCAAGTCGATTTACAAAGCCGACTCGCTGGCGCGCGAGATCGCCGAAGGTCGCCGGCCGTGAAGCCCAAGCCGCGCGATTCGATTCAAACGGTCGAATCGCGCGGCGAGCTTGTAATATCAAGCGTATCCTTGCATGTTAATTTGTGTGATCGACGCGCCGGGATGATCGATTTTTCGTAGGGAGCGCGGCGCATGCGTCTTTCCGGCCCGACGCGGTTTTCGATCGCTTCGCTGATGCTTCTTGTTCTGGCGTGCGGCGCCGCCGCGGCGCTTTATTTCAAAATGCTCAAATTGTTTGAGAACGCGGGGACGTACGCGATCGACGGCCCCGTTCTCTGCGTATTATGCATCGGTATAAACGCGATCGCGCTCGCGACGGCGCGAAGGCATAACGCTTACCAACTCTTAACGCAGATCACGATTGCGTGCGCCTTGCTTCTTTCAGACATTCACTTGCTTGAATGGAAAACGCGTATTGTGCATTACGCAATACCGATCAATCTGTTCGCGCTTTTGGCGGCGCCGATCGTTTTGAGAAGATTGGGCCGAACGAAACGAAAATCGACTCCCGCGCGTCGGTTCGCCAAAAGTGTGTATCGCGCCTACGCTCTGGCGGTGTTCAACCTCCTGATTCTCGGCGCCGAATTCGGCCTCAATACAATAATATATTCAATTTATGAATGATTACGGCGATTTTGGTTCTTGGTTGAGATGACGACCGTAGCGGCGGGGCGTCGCTTTCACATCGACTCGGTCGCAGAGAAAATAATGCCGCCGATCTTTTTGGTTCGACCGCGGTTCGACCCCTTTGAATTAGGCGTTCGCATCGCGTCATAATGGGATGCACGGGTCGAGCCGGGCGTCGAGGTCGAGCGACGTCGGGCCGGCGTCGACCGATCCGCGAGGGGGTGCGTCGTGGGCGAGGCGTTGAAAAAGGTTTTCGGCATCGATTTGGGAACGACGTATTCGGCGATCGCTTATGTCGACGAGCACGGTAAGCCGGTGATCGTGCCCAATCAGGAAAGCGAGCGAATCACCCCCTCGGTGGTGCTGTTTGACGGCGAGAGTGTGATCGTCGGCAATACCGCCAAGGAATCGTCGAAGGTCGAGCCCGATCGTGTCGTCTCGCGGATCAAGCAGCAGATGGGCGATCCGAATTATCGGTTCGAGCACGACGGCAAGCCGTACACTCCCGAGGATATCTCGTCGTTCATCCTCCGCAAGGTTGTGGGAGACGCCGAGATCGCGCTCGGCGAGAAGATCGAGGATGTTGTGATCACGTGTCCCGCGTATTTCGGCGCGCCCGAGCGCGAGGCGACGATGAACGCCGGCCGGCTCGCGGGGCTTAACGTTCGGTCGATCCTCAACGAACCGACCGCCGCGGCGCTCGCGTACGGGCTTGAACAAGGCGAGGATCAGGTCGTACTTGTGTTCGATCTCGGCGGCGGGACGTTTGATATCACGATGATTGAAATCAAAGAACGCTTGATCCGAGTGATTTGCACCGGCGGCGATCACCGCCTCGGCGGGACGCTTTGGGACGAGGCGATCGTGATGGAATTGTCGCATCAATTCCAGGAGCAAACGGAATCGGCCGACGACCCGCTCGACGATCCCGAGGTTTTAAACGACCTGTACCTGCAAGCCGAACGCGGCAAGAAAACGCTCACCCAGCGCGATAAGGCGCCGTTCCGCGTGACGCACGCCGGCAAGCAGGCTCGGGTCGAACTCGATCGTCCCAAATTTGAAGAGCTGACGCGTCACCTGATCGATCGGACGATATCGCTCACGCGCGAGATGCTCGCCGACGCCGAGGCCAAGGGATACAAACATTATGATAAAGTTATATTAGTCGGCGGCGCGACGCGAATGCCGCAAATTCACGATCGGATCGTCGCCGAATTCGGCGTCGAGCCCGAGAGCTACGATCCCGACGAGGCGGTCGCGAAGGGGGCGGCGTTGTTCGGGCTCAAGGAATCGATCCAGGACGAGGTGCGCGAGGTTTTGGCCGACGCGAGGGGGGAGACGAACTCCGACCTTGTCGAGCTCGAACTTGTGACCGACGACGAAATGACCGAGGCGCTCGATCAGATCGAACGTTCGATCGGGCTGACTCTCACGGGTCCTGTTCGTGATCTTGTGCATACGCGAGTGATCAATGTTTTAAGCAAGAGCCTGGGGGTGATCGCCAAGAACGATCAGGGGAAAGATCTTGTTTATTATTTGCTCAATCGCAACAGCGAGGTTCCGCTTGAGAACACGAGCGATTTTGGAACCGATCAGGCCGATCAGGAGGGAGTCGAGATCCGCGTGGTGGCGGGAGAACGCGACAGTACCGATCCCGCCGATTGCCTCAACATCGGCCTCGCGACGCTCAATCTGCCCGCTTCGCTGCCCGCGAACAGCCCGATCCGCGTGACGTATTCGATCAACCGCGACGGTCGATTGTCGGTGACGGCGATCGATCTGACCGGCGGCGGCAAGATCGAAGTCGATTTTGAGACCGAGGCGGTGATGAAATCCGAAGAGATCGAGGAACGTTCGTCGGCGCTTCGCATGTTGAACGTTTCCTGAGCATTCGGGCGAATCGACTCGCCGATCAGTCGCCGATACGCGATTGAATCGGCGAGATTCGGATTTAGTTACATTATATCATATTCATTCAGGCGAGTCTAAATTCGGGGGATGCGCGATGGCGGTAATGGTCGGGATCGATCTGGGGACGACGAATTCGGCGATCGCGCGGATCGACGAGCACGGTCGCCCCGTCGTGATTCCCAACCGCGAGGGGAAGAACATCACCCCTTCGGTGATCGCGTTCAGCGTCGATCCTCCCGCGGTCGGCGACGAGGCCAAAGAGCTGGCGCGGTTGGGGGGGGACGACATCGCTTCGTATTTTAAGCCGCGGATGGGTGACCCGCATTTTCTCCTCTCGTTCCATGGCCGTGATTACACCGCGACCGATCTTTCGGCGATTATCCTTAGGCGGCTCAAGGAAGACGCCGAGACGAGTTTGGGAGAGCCGATCGACTCCGCGGTGATCACGGTACCCGCGTATTTCGCCGACGCCCAGCGGACCGCGACGATCGAGGCGGGACGACGCGCGGGGTTGCGCGTTTCGCGGATCATCAACGAACCGACCGCCGCGGCGCTCGCCTACGGCGTTCAAAAAACATCCATTGACGAAAACATCCTCATTTATGATTTGGGAGGAGGGACGTTCGACGTCACGACGGCGCGGGTTTCTCCCGAGGCGATCGAAGTTCGATCGACCGCGGGGGATCACGACCTGGGGGGGAAGAACTGGGACGATCGGATCGCGATGTTTTTAAGCGAGCAATTCGCGGCGGACACCGGGATCGACCCGCTCGACGACCCGATCGCACTCAATGAGGTTTTGGTGCGATCCGAACAAGCGAAGTGGACCCTCTCGGAACGGACCGCGACGCGCGTGACGCTTCAGCTTGGAACCGAACGCCGCACCTACGAATTGACTCGACCACAATTTGAAATCATGACATCTTCGCTATTGGATCGGACAAAACTTCTAACCGAGGAGGCGCTCGCCGCCGCGGGGTTGAAGTGGGGCGATCTCGCGGGGGTGTTGCTCGTCGGCGGGTCGACGCGGATGCCGATGGTGCGGTCGTTCGTGGCGCTGATGTCGGGCAAGCCGCCGCGGGTGGGGGTGAACGTCGACGAGGCGGTCGCGCTCGGCGCCGCGATCCAGGCCGCCCTCGAGATCGGGGGCGAACCCCGCGACGCGAGACCCAAATTCACCCTTGTCGGATCAAAACGTATCCACGACGTTATGTCTCATAGCTTGGGCGTCGTCGCCGAAAACCGCGACGGATCCGCTTATATTAACGATATTCTCATACCAAAGAATACTCCAATACCGACGAGTCGGTCGAAATCGTATTCGCATGAAACGCATCGGGGCGCGAGCCGCGAACTCGATCTGTTTCTGACGCAGGGGGAAAGTTCGGCGCCGCTCGATTGCTCGATCCTCGGCAAATACGTTTTCTCGGCGATCGAACCCACCGGCGAACGCGTGAATATTGATGTCCAGATCTCTTATGACGATAACGGCGTCGTGAGGGTCAAGGCGATTCAGCGCGATACGGGCGCCGAGCTGCCGTACGAGGTCGTTCCCGTTCCCGACGACGTGTCGTGGCTCGGTCGTCCTCCGGCGCACGGCGAGGAGCGAACTCCCCCTCCCATGCTTCGGATCTTTTTATTAATCGACGTCTCGTCGAGCATGTCGGGAGAGCCTCTTGAAGAGGCGCAGGCCGCCGCGCGCGAGTTCCTGGACAAGTGCGATTTCACCCGCGCCGAGGTCGGTCTGATCGCATTCTCGAACCTCGCCAATTTATCCGCCGATGCGAGCGACAACCCCCGTAAAGTTCAAGCGGCGATCGGCAGGCTTGAAGCCGACGGCACGACGAACCTCTCCAGTGCAATCGAAACGGCGCGAGAACGACTCGCCGCGTCGGATCGACGCAAATACATGGTAATATTAACCGACGGTTATCCTGATGCGCCGACCGCGGCGATCGATGAGGCGAAGCGGGCGCGCGACCTCGGGATCGAGATCGTCGCGATCGGCATGGGCGAGGCCGACGGCGAGTATCTGCGGAAGATCGCGAGCACCGACGAAGGATCGATCTTCGCGCATCAAGGCGAGCTCGTGGCGACCTTCGGACGGATCGCACGGGTCATCGCCGAAGGGGGCCGCGGATTGCGGAAATCGACGTGAATCCCGCGTCCAATGCGACTCCCCAAACGAAACCGCGAACCAACCCCGCGACCAACGCCGTCGCTTCGTTGTCGCCCGCTTCACGCGCCAATTTCCGCCGCGCCTACGGCATGGCGCTCGCCGGCGCGATCGGAGCTTTGCTCGGTCTGTTTTGGTATGTTGAACTCGTGCATACCAGTAATATTTGGGTGCGTGACTGTTGGGCGGGCGTCGCGATCGGCGGAGCGATCGGCTTCGTTTTGAACGCCGCCGAGCCGTTTCGCGACGGCGCCTGGCTTAAGCTCTCTCGCATGGGCACGTGGGGAGGGCTCGCGGGGGCGATCGGCGGAGCGATCGGTCTCTTGATCGGCGAGTTCGTCCTCGGCGGCCTGCGCGGCGGTCTCTTGGGTCGATCGATCTCGTGGAGCATCCTCGGCCTGGGAATCGGAATCAGCCAGGGGCTCGCTCATCGTTCGCTCCAGCGGCTGATTTTCGGCGTGCTCGGCGGAGCGACGGGAGGCTTTATCGGCGGATTCTTATTTGAATCGCTCCGGATCGCGCTCGCCGAACGGTTCGGATATGCGCTCAGCCAGGCGCTCGGGATCGTCGTCCTGGGCGCCGGTTTGGGGCTCTTCCTGGCGCTCGTCGAGCAGGCTTTGCGGCGCGCCTGGTTGCAGGTTCTTTCGGGGCGTCAGGAGGGACGGATCTTCTTGCTGACGAATCGATCGTCGACGATCGGCCTTGACGAGCGCGCCCATGTGGGGCTTTTCGGCGACGCCCAAATCGCACGTCGGCACGCCGAAATTATCGTCACCCCCTCGGGCTACGCGCTCTGCAACCGCGACGCCAAAGCCCGTACAAGGATCAACGGCGCACCGGTTTCCGGCGAACGAATGCTCGCCGACGGCGATAAGATCGAATTCGGAGGAACGAGGCTCGTGTTCCACAGAAAATAATTAAATATTCATGCGTATTCTAGGTGATCCGTCGGCCGGAGACGTCTCTTTGGACCGGCGTATTAATATAAGAATTGATGTATTGCAAATCGGCGCAATCGCAACGGCGGTCCGGGTCGTTTCGCGTTCGACCTTGAACCGCGGGGGGTCGTTTGAGAAACTAATCCGTTCCCAAACGCGAACCAGGGGAGTCGATAAGACGATGAGTTTAACCCGCGAGGAAGTCGCCCAGGTCGGCATGCTGGCGCGGCTCCGCTTGAGCGCCGAGAATTTAGACATGTTCACTGGTCAGCTCAACCAGATCGTCGATTTTGTGGCGACGCTCGGCGAGCTCGACGTGACGGGGGTCGAGCCGTTGGCGCACGGAGTCGACGTTCGGAACGTGTTTCGCGAAGACTTGGTCGGTCCTTCGTTGCCGCGCTCCGCGGCGCTCGCCAACGCTCCCAAAAAGAATTCCGAGGGGTTTCTCGTCCCCGCGGTGCTCGATTGACCCGTCGCGGCGATTCATCATCTATTAAAATTTCATCGATATAAAGAATAGGATACGACATCATGGATCCGACCCGTTCGACGGCGAGCGGACTGCTCGGTTTGTTGAGCTCGAAAGCGATCGGCGCCGAGGAGGTCGCTCGCGCCTACCTCGACCGCGCCCACAAGCTCGAAAGACTGAACGTCTTTGTACATCTTGATCCCGAGAACGTGCTGGCGCAAGCGCGCGAGGTCGATCGCAAACGCGCCGCGAACGAGCCGCTCGGGCCGCTCGCGGGGGTTCCGGTCGCGATCAAAGATCTATTATGCGTGAACGGCGAACCGACGACTTGCGGCAGCCGAATGCTCCGCGGGTTCAAACCCCCTTACGACGCCACCGCGATCGCCAAGCTGAAGGCCGCCGACG
>JAKBCQ010000061.1 GCA_021807585.1 Planctomycetota bacterium
TTCCACAATCGCGTCGACGTCGCCGCCGATCAGGAGAGTCGTCGCCTGGAGCGATTTGTCGTCGCTCACCTTGATCGCCCAAACGCCTGGAATCGCGATCTTGGGAAGATCATAATTCGCGGAAATGACTAAATATTTGGCGTATCCTGGAACGGCGACGGTCCATTCAAAATCCGCCGCGACGAGGCCGATGTCGAGCGATTCGACCCCCCAAAGCGCGTGTTTCTTGCGGAAGTACGCGACGGGGTCGAGCTTGTACGCCGAAAACGTCAGGTTGTCGATGTTGCGCGTTTGAACGACGACGTGGGGTTTTTCTCCCGAGCGGAATTTCCTTGGCGTTCGAATCGATAAATAAGATTCTTTCATCTCTTGAATCATTTGCGCCGCGGTTTCGGCGTAGCTGTTTGATTGCGCCGCGGCGATTTTTTCGTACATTCGCATCGCCTCGTCGGGCTTTTGGAGTTGATATCGGAGCAGAGTCGCGATTTGGATCTCGGCGAATTCACCCGCATCGTGGTTGGGAAACCGCCGCGCGATATCGCGCAACACCGCGATCGCATCATCGTAGCGTTTTTCCATCTCGTAACTTCGAGTGATCCGATGGAGAATCCTGGTAAGATCGCGATCGAGCGGATTGCGGTCGATGAATGCTCGCAGTTTTGTTCTCGCTTCTTCATATTTCTTGTCTTTAATTAAGCGATCGGCGATTTCGATCTCGGAGGCGCGGATCAATCCGCGCGACGCCGCGGCTTCGACTCCATTGGGGAAGCGTTTGAGGCATTCGTTCCAGCTTTCGATCGCCTCGTCGATCCGATCTTCGATTTTGAGCATCCTGCCGAGTTGAACGAGCGCGATCGGCGCCAGCCGATCGAAATCGGCTTTCGCCTCGGGCGCGATCGCGCGGTAACCTTCCCCAGCGAGAAACCTGCGCAGATCGGCGATCGCCTCCTCGGCTCGGCCGTTGTATTCCACCCAAAAGCGCGACCAATCGCGATCGCTCGGAGATTCGAATTTGTTCGAGAGTTCTTCCGAATTTTCATAGGTGATTTTGAGAACTCCGTCTTCAAGGTAATAGACGAGCCCCAATTGCGCCAGCACGAGTTCGAGGGTCGTTCGAAGCGGAACGCCTTTGACGTCGATCGTCACCGTCGATCCCATTGTTTTATCGGCTTCAGAAAGGCCAATCGGATCGATATATATCGGTAACTCGTGCCCGCGATCGGATTTCACCGCGGCTTTTATATATCCAATCACTTCTTCAAGAGTCGTCTCGTTGGGGAACGGCATATCGATCGGTCTGTTCAATTGATTGAGAACTTTTTGTGATCGCGGATCGAAGGTTCTAAGCGTCATCGCTCCGGCGCGGGGCGAACCGTAGACGCCTCGCGTCGCCGCGAGGAGCGAGGGAGGGATCGGCTCGCGCGCCGCGGCGATCTCGAACGATGCGCGACCCGCGAGCGGATGTTCGGGATATTCTCTGAGAAATCGCTCGAGCGCCGCGATTCCCAGCGTCGTTCGTCGTTCGGCGATCTTCCTCAGCCGTTCGGCGTCTCCGGCGGCCTTCGATGCGCTCTCGGCTCGATCGAATGCGTCGTTCGACTTGAACTTCGCATTCGCATTCGCATTCGCATTCTTGTTTGCGTGCGCGTTCGCATTTGTATCGGCTTCTTCGTTTACGTCGGCGTTCGCTTCGTCATTTCCGTTCGCGATCGGTTGATCGATGCTTTGAAATCCTTGATTTCTCGCGTCTTTCCGCCCGGGAATCTTGGCCTCCTCGGCCGCAAATTCTTCCTCCAGTTTGCGGCGGTATTCTTCGACGAGGGGATTGGAATGACGAAGCGTCGTTTCGTCGAAGACGGTGAGGAGATCGTACGTGTCGGCGATCCGATAGAGCGATCGCGCGCGCAGTCCGTCGAGCGCCGGGTCGGCTCGCTTCGAAGCCAATAGGTCGGCGAGGTCGATCCACGTTCGTCGCGCCGAGCGATCGTCTCCCGTCAATAATAGACATTCGCCGAGAACAAACCGAGCTTCATAGAATGGTTTTTCATTGGGATAATCCTGAACGTATTTTTGAAGATCGAGAATCGCATCGTGAAGGAAGCCGTAATCGCGCGCGGTATCCGCGGCGCGGAGGAGGAGCCGGGCTTTTTCCGAGGGGGATCGAGCGATTTCGGAGGCGCGAAGGAGGAGTTCGCGCGCCGATTTGGGATCGGCGACGGCCGACGTTTCCTCGGGCTTGAGCATTGAATCGGCGATTCGTTCTTCGATCTTCGCGGTCGCGTCTTTGTTCGCGAACGAAAGGACGGCGCGCGCCTGGCGGTCGAGGATCGTCTCGGCGGCTTCGAAACGACGCGCGTCGATCTCAACCGCGACGAGTTCGGATTCGAGCTTCGTTTTCCACACGCTTGCGGGATCGGCCAGAATCGTCCGGGTCAGGAGCGTTCGCGCCGGGTCGAGCTTTTTATCGAGCCGGAGCGCGATCGCCTCGATCAATACGCCGTACGCTTTGTCCGCGGGTTTGGCCTTCTCGGCCCATGTTTTGAGCTCGGCGATCACCGCATCGTAGCGTTTTTCTTGCATCGCGGCGACGATCGAACCCGGTAAAACGGGGGCGACGGGCTCGACGGCGCGATGCGGAGCGAGGACGATCGATTCGGCTTCGTTCGGCTTCCTTTCGGCTTGAGCGCGTGCGGACTTCAGTGGTGTTTCCGCGACGACGATCGCCGTGAAAACGAGCGCCGCGATGAGATCGAGCCGGATGGATACAGTTTTAACGCGGTGTTGAAACGCTCGCGGGCTTGGTGAACGAAGAGTCATCGCAAAGTCCTTCACTGGGGTGAGAACCGGGAGACCGTCGCGGTTTTCGATTTTAGTGTTAGACGTAGCCCGGCCGCGATTCATTCGACGAATCGGGAAAAATAGATATTAGCGCGGGCTAGCGAGTTGCGATCGACGCATATCCTGCGATCGACTCATATCCTGCGATCGACGTATATCGATTGATTGGATAAGAATACGACGGCGTGTGCTGCGAATCCGGATTCGGAAGGACGAAACCGCCCGGGAGCCCGGTTTTTTAATCGATCGATATCGGGCATGATGTGCGGGAGTTCACCGCGGCGAGTCTCCCGCTCAGACTTCGTTCGAGCTTCCGTCGATCGCGTTTCACGCCGATCCGAACATTTTCGCCGAGCGGCGCTGGATTTCCTCGTTGGAGACGTCTTCGACGTGCGAGGCGAACCACCACGAGTGTCCGAAAGGATCCTCGAAACTCCCGGCGCGATCGCCGTAAAATTGATCCTGGACGGGCCTTTTCACTTTCAATCCCGCGGCGACGGCGCGGGCGACAAAAGAATCAACTTCTTCAACATACAAACAAATCATAACAGGAGAGCCGCCGAGCGTCGCGGGAGAGACGGCGCCCATCGCCGGCGATTCCTCCGCGAGCATGAACCGCGCCGCGCCGATCGTGAACTCGGCGTGGCCGATGCGTCCGTCGGGCCCCTTGAGCCGCATCGTCTCGACCGCGCCGAGCGCCGTTTGATAAAAATCGAGCGCGGCCGCGGCGTCTCCGACGATCAGGTAAGGGGCGGCCGATTGACGACCGTCGGGAATCGGTTTCACGGGGTTCGACATCGAGAGGTTTCCTTTTGATAATGAACGATACGTCTAGAATCGTTGAGCGATGAGCGAATCCTCCGATCGAGAATCGATCGCGGGGGCGTCCGCACGCAATCCAATTCCATACGATAATCTCGCGAAGTCGAATGTCAATTCGGCGCCGACGAAACGAGCGATCTGTTGATAATAATAAATATATAAAAATATGTAGTGATCGCGGTGCGCAATTGGGCTCTGGGCGTTTGATCGACCGTCGCCGGCGGAGTTTTGAACGGGACGACGCGCTCGAGGCTATGAGCGATCGTAATAGCGGCGGAAGGAGGGGGTTAAGAGCAGAAACGCGACGATCGCGTAGGCGACGAGCAGGCCGATACCCAACGCGAGTTTATTCATGTCGATTCGATCGGTGATCGGCGTGATGACCTCGTCGGCGGAATCGACTTCGTCTCCACCTTTGACCTCGACCGAGTCGCTCGCCGCGGATTTGACCTCGACGGTTTCGTTGGCGTTAATCACGGGGAGTGCGATGAACGCGACGACGTCGACCGCGGCGCCGATTGAGAGCGCGATGATGAGAAGCTTGTACGTGACGCCTCGTAAAAATTGAATCGACGCGAAGACGCCGAAGAGGCAAATGAGGCCGAGAAAGATGGAACCGAGATCTCCCGCGAGGAACGCGACGAGGGCCAAACCGAGGCCGGCGATCAGCGAGATTCCGCCGATCATGATCACGCCGAAGGGGATCGGATTCGACGCGGCGGCGTCGGCGAACGTTTCATCATAATCTTCTTCGATCAGCGGAACCGCGGCGCCCGATTCGGCGTCGAAGCCGCACGCCGAACAGATCGAAGCGCC
The DNA here is from genome assembly GCA_021807585.1 of Planctomycetota bacterium. Lineage (GTDB taxonomy): Bacteria > Planctomycetota > Planctomycetia > Isosphaerales > Isosphaeraceae > JAKBCQ01. The sequence continues at coordinate 4,477 of JAKBCQ010000061.1, forward strand.
GGCGGGTATCAATCCGTCGCACGCGGGGCATTGCCGGGCGATCGATCCCGCGACCGAACCGCCGAGTTGGCCGCGTTTGAGCACGGGTTCGACGGGAGCGGGACGGTAAGGAGCGGCTTTGGCGCGAGGGTCGGGGAGATCATCGAACAATCCCGCGGCGTCGGCGGCTCGTCCGCGCGATCCTCCCGCGGCGTCGGCGAGCAAATCATCGCCGACGAGTTCGCGGAGGCTCCTTTCGCCGCCGCCTGAGCCTGCGCGCCGGGGATCGCTTGCCGGACGTTTCGGCGAACTCGATTCGTGTTTCGATCCTTCGTCGCGGTGTTTCGACTGCGCCGGTTCGCGTCGCGGCGCGGCGATTTCACGCGACGAGGGGGGGCGGGGCTTCGCGGCCGCCGGCTTGAACGTTTCGATCACCACCGACGACGGGGGGCGATCCTTCGAGGTCGGCTTTGAATCAGATCGACGCACACCTTGCTGATCATGTGAAGACGACGGTCGCTTTCTATCTTTCGCCTTGAGTTCGACGTCGCTTCCCGAGGGATGAATCTCGCGGGAGGACGCGGGGCGGGTGGGGGAGACCTCGGCCGACGAGGCTCGGTCGCTCGCGGCGAACGTTCCCGACGAAGGATCCCACGTACCGACGTAAAACTTGCCGCCGCATCGCGGGCATTTGAGCCGACGACCCGCCGATCCCTCGGGGAGGGTCAGCTCCAATTTGCAGTGGCAACACTGAACCGTTCCGTTCGTCATCGTTTTCACGGTGGGTCGCTTTCGCCTGGTTCGACTCGCCTCGGTTCGATTCCGCTCCGATTTCAATCGCCCGCCGATGCTCGCTCTATCCAAGCATACGTCCCGATTTTCGCCCCCGGACGCGCCCGCCGCGTGAATCGTTCCCGGTTGCGCCGATCGCGCCGATCAACGCCGGAATTCCGATCTCGCTTTCCTCTCTGATACACGAGCATATTTCGACCCTCGTCGTCAATCGAAATCGCGAATCGACGCGATTTTTCCGGTGATCTCGTGACGATACTCGAACATTTTTTCAAGTTTGCGACGGATGAAGCGTCCCGCGAGCGCCCGCCCGATCGCTCCGCAGCGGGGTTCGTAATCGATTTCGTCGCGAAGAATCGTTCCTCCGGCGCCGTCGTCGAGGAACAGATGCCGATGTAGCCAGCTTTGAAACGGTCCCGTCACCTGACGATCCGAGAACGATCGTCCACGATCGTATTCCACGTGCTCGGCGATCCATCGCATCGGAATCGGTCCCGTTTTCATACGTAATACGACGCGACTTCCCGGAAGGATCGAATCGCCCCCTTCGATCACCTCGACCCGCTCCCACGGAGGCGTGAGTCGCGCCAGAGCGCCCGGACTTTCGTGAAACGCGAAGACGACTTCGGGGGGCGCGGCGATTCGCGATTCCTTGACGAACCTCATCAAATCAATCCTCGAAAATACGACTCGATCGCCGCCGGGCGGGCGGGCGTTTTGACGGCGAATGCTTTCGAGCCGACCCGGCTGATTGTACTCCAATCGCGTCGAACGTGTCGTATTCGGCTGAATCGACGAGGATTTCGAGCCGAATCGGCCCGCGGTCTTGACCGCGAACGAACCGACTCACTGTGAATTTAACACCGAATCGGCACGGAAGATTCGCGGCGATATTTTTACGGCTGTCGAATGTGAAAGCGTATTGAGGGAACATTTTCTTGCCGCTGGTGGGTTGCGTATCTTCACGATCCCGCACACGATGAGGAAAACCCTCTCGAGCGCGCGAGCCGTCGTCGAGCGGGTTGGTGCGTGCTTTCCCATTCCCGTTTCGCCACGGAGTCGAACAGATGAGCGAAGAATCCAAATTGAGCCGGCGAGGTTTCCTCGAAACGGCGGGCATTGCGACCGGCGCCCTCGCGGCGGCGAGCGTGTTTCCCCACCCTGCCGTGGGCGCGGTCAAGGGCGCCAATGATCGCATCAACTTCGCGATCCTCGGGCCCGGCGGGCGAGCCCAGGCGCATATCGACGTTCTCAACAAGATGAAGGGCGAAGGGAAGGCCGTCGATACGATCGCCGTCGCCGACGTTTTTCAGCGAGCCCGCGAAGAGGCTCAGAAAAAGACGGGCGCCAAGCAGTGCGAGAACGATTACCGCAAGGTTCTCGAGAATAAAGACGTCGACGCGGTCGTGATCGCGACCCCCGATCACTGGCACGCCAAGATGACGATCGACGCGTGCGACGCGGGCAAAGACGTCTACTGCGAAAAGCCGATGACGCACACGATCGACGAGGCGCGACGCGTCGTCGACGCGGTCCAACGGAACAAACGCGTGATGACCGTCGGCGTGCAATCGACCTCGGACCCGCGCTGGCGCACCGCGAACGACCTGATCAAGGCCGGCAAGATCGGCCACGTCATGCAGGCTCAAACGAGCTATTACCGCAACAGCTCGGTCGGCCAGTGGCGTTATTACGATCTCACCGAAGACATGAACCCCCGCACGATCGACTGGAAGATGTTCCTCGGCACCGAGTTCGGCCTCGCCCCCGACATGCCCTTCAACCGCGCCAAGTATCACCAATGGCGCTGCTATTGGGAGTTCGGCGGCGGCATGTACACCGACTTGTTTGTTCATCAACTCACTCACTTGATCACGGCGATGGGCGTTCGGTTCCCGCGTCGAGTCGTCGGCGCAGGCGGGTTGTACATGGAATACGACGGCCGCGACGTTCCCGACGTGGCGACCGTGGTGGCCGATTACGACGAAGGCTGCCAGGTGATCGTCACCGCGACGATGTGCAACGATCATCCGATCGAAGAGGTGATTCGCGGGCACACCGGGACGCTCAATTTCACGGGGGACGGCTTCGACATCCTTCCGCAGAAGCTCTCGAACAAGCCCGGCACGCCCAACAAGAAGGTTTCTGACGCTCGTGAGCACGTCGCGGTGAGCGTTCCCCGCGACGACACCCGCGCGCTTTGGGATCACTTCATCGAATGCCTCCGGTCGCGCAATCCCGAGACGCTCTGCCCCGCCGAACTCGGCTACGCCGCGATCACGACGGTCAACATGGGCGTCAAGTCGTATCGCGAAGGGAAGGCGCTCTTCTTCGACAAAGCGACGGGAGAGGTTTCCGAGGCCGATCCGTCGTGGGCGGCGCGGTGGGAAGAACGGAGCGAACTCCGCGGCAAGCCGAATCAAATCATCGGCTGGCACGCGGGACTCGAAGGCTCCGAGCTCGTTCCCGAGCCATACCAGAAGCTCGAAGGCGATTGGATCAACGGCAAAGACCCCGCCGCGGGCAAAGCTTGATCCAATCCGGTTAATGTGATAAAATGTTCACGCGAGCGCCCGGCGAATTCCGTCGGGCGTTTCGCTTGGAATTTCTTGTATCGCTTTGGTTCCAGTTTGCGGAAGGAGCGAGTCGTGACGAAAGCGACTTCGACCGTTCCCGATCGACTCGACGCGATCCAAACTCGCCGAGGTGATCCGCTTCCATCGACGGATCCGCGCCGTTTGCTCGAAGGAATCGATTGGAAAACGTATGAATCGATGATCGCAAATCCCGATCTTCGCGATCGAATCGCCTACGATCGGGGGCTCGTCGAAATTATGTCTCCTTCGTATGAGCACGAGATTATTTCGGAATGGATTGCGCGGCTGATCGGGATCGTCGCGGTTGAATGCGATCGGCCGATGCGATCCGCCGGATCGACGACATGGCGGAGGGCCGATCTTCAAAAAGGAATCGAGCCTGATAAGTGTTTTTATTTTAAAAATGAGCCGGTCGTGCGGGGAAAGAAGACGATCGATCTTTCGGTCGATCCTCCTCCCGATCTGGCGATCAAGATTGAGATCACCAATCCCTTATTGGACAGGATCGCGATTTACTCCGCGATCGGAGTTCCCGAGATTTGGACCTGGAGGGCCGGCGCGATTTCGTTCCATCGTCTTCAAGACGATGCGACATATCGTTTGATCGATCGGAGCGAATGTTTGCCGCTTTTGACTCCGGGCGAAGTCGCCGCCGCGCTCGCGTCGATCGCCGAGGTCGGCGAAACCGCGTGGGCGAAATCGATTCGAATCTGGGCCGCGGAGCGTCGTTCCGCCGGGTATGATCGAGCTTGACGCGAGCATGACGAATGCGAGCGAACGACGGATTCACTGCGGTGCGATCGTGGCGGATGAATCGCCGAATTATCTGTTTGTGACGGGACGGCTCGCCGAGTTTTCGCTCGGGCGGTTGCTCGAAGAGATTGCGCCCAAGATCGGTTTACGCTATCAAATCGCGGTCTTGCCGAT
>JAKBCQ010000062.1 GCA_021807585.1 Planctomycetota bacterium
GGGAAGATTCCCGCGTCGAGCGGCAGGCGGTTCCCCGTCGTCGCGTTCGGGCTGAATTGGCCGCCGATTCCGTACAGACCGTCGAGACCCGCGGAGAGGATCTGGAACGTGTTGGGATTGACGAATGTCGTCACGGCGCTTGTCGTCGAGTATGGAGTCGTGGTCGTGTATGGATTGGGGGCGACCGATTTGACGTAGTTCGTCGTTCCCAGTGTGGGATCGACGACGCTGAAGTTCGACGAGAAGATCCGATAAGCGAGTGAACCCGAGTAATTCATGTTGTTGTCGGCGAGATCGTTGGGATCGAAACCGCCGATCGCGGTCGATTGGCTCGTCGGCACGTTGACGTCGTTGGGGTCGTAGCCGTTGTTGCCGTACGAGCTGAAGTACGCGTAGAACCGCGCCGAGTTCCCCGAACCGATCGGGTCGAGGTAGCCGGGGAAGTTCGTTCCCGTCGCGTCGAAGAGGCGATTGCCGCGGAACTCGAACAAGGGCGCCTCGCGGTTGGCGGCGAGCGCCGCGGTCGCGAACGGCAGCGGCGGGAACGGATTCGCCGGATTCTTACCGATCCCCATCATCCCGTATTGAGCGACGCCACCCGAGCCGATCGATCGATTCGACACCCCTCCCAGGAAAAAGACGAGGCATTGATGTCCTTGCAAGATATAAGGACCGTTCGCGTTCATCACTCCGTCGCCGTTGAAATCGTAAAACGTTCCCAGTTGGAGCGCCCCCGCGCCCAGCCCCGTCATCCGCGGATAGAACTTGCGCAGGTACGAAAGCGATCGTTGCGCGAGCGCCGCGAACGTGATGTCGTTCGTCGACCCCGACGATGCGAGCGTGGTGAAATTCGCCGAATACTGGTAGTAATTGCCCGATTCATCGAGGAGGATTCGGCTCGGCGGGAAATCGCCGTATTTCGATTTAAAATCGTTGAGCGCTTGCGTCAGTTGATTCATCTCGCCGATCGCCTGCGCGTCGCGGGCGCGGTCGACGGCGCGAATGACCGCGGGAACCAAAAGCGCGATCAGGATGCCGATGATGAGAACCACGGCGAGGAGTTCCACGAGCGTCATGCCGCGGCGCGTCGCGGTCGTCGGGCGGCGGGCGTGTCGGCGATTCATCGAGTCGGTCTCCTAAAGCGGGCGATTACGATCCGTGCGATTCAAGGCGACGCGTACCGCGTCATCACGTGTAATAATGCGCTGTCTTGTTGATCCTTCGCGGTCGACGCCTGCGCGTCCCTCGTCGTTCGCGGCGCGATCGGGTCGAACGATCGCGCCTTGTTTTTGATCGGTCGCGGCGGGGGATCGGAGGCGGTTCGCCCCCGTCCCCGCGTCCGCGGTTCGCGGCGTCAACCCCCCGTCAGGCTCGTGATCAGTTTGATCAGCGGCAGGAATAAGGCGATGACGATGAAGCCGATGATGCTTCCCAGGACGACGATCATGATCGGCTCGAGCAAGCTCACCAAACTTTCCACGAGCATCTCAACCTCTTCGTCGTAGTTGTCGGCGATCTTGTTGAGCATCGTGTCGAGTTCACCCGTCTCCTCGCCGACGTCGATCATGTTGACGACGATGTCGTCGACGATCCGCGATTCGCGCAACGGCTGCGCGATCGTCTCGCCTTCGCGGATACTATCATATACACGCGTGAATGCGCGTTCAAATACCGCGTTGCCCGCGGTGTCGCGGACGATGTTGAGCGATTCCAGGATCGGAACGCCCGACGAAACGAGCGTGCCCAGGGTGCGAGTCGTCCGCGCCACGGTCGATTTTTCGACGATCGCCCCCATCACCGGAATCATCAATAACAACCGATCGCAAATATATGCGCCGAGTTTGCTGCGGTACATCAGTTTGATGAGGATCCAGAGCATGAACGGCGTGAGCAGGCAGACCCAGTAGTATTTGACGACGAACTTGCTCGCTTTGATGAGGAAGATCGTCATCCCCGGCAAGTCGACCTTGAAGTCTTCGAAGATCGCCTGGAATTTGGGGATGATGAAGTAGAGGATGAAGCCGACGATGCCCGTCGCGACGGTGATGACGACGACGGGGTAAACCATCGCCGATTTGATCCGCCGTTTAAGCGTTTGGGCTTTCTCTTTGAAGTCGGCGAGGCGTTGCAAGATGACTTCGAGCGCGCCTCCCGCCTCGCCCGCTTTGATCATGTTGCAATAAAGACGGTCGAACGCCTTGGGGTGTTTACCGAACGCCTCCGAGAGCGTCGACCCGCTTTCGATGTCTTCGACGACGTCGCCGAGCGAGTTCTTCAGCACCCCCGGTTTGCATTGCCCCTCGAGAATCTTCAGGCTGCGGAGGATCGGCAGACCCGCGTCCTGAAGCGTCGACAATTGACGCGTGAACAAGCAAAGGTGTTTGGTCGAGATCTTGCCGATCGTGAACGATTTTTTCCGCCCCCGGCTCCCTTTTTTCGCCGATTTCTTTTTGCCGCCCCCCCCTCCGGTCTTGGCCTTCGCTTGCTCGCTGATCTTGGTGACGAAGAAGCCCTTTTGACGGATGAGCTGCTGCGCTTCTTGTTGCGTCGCGGCGTCGATCGTCGCTTTCACTTCCTTGCCCGTCTGGTCCATCGCCTCATATGTGAAGGTCGGCATCTTCGGGTTCTCCAGCGGTCGTCGGATTCGGGTTTAGAGTTCGGTCGCCGCGGTTTCAGGGTCGTTTCGGCGGGGTCGATCGCACGACCGTCGCATCGCTCGATCGGCGACTCCCGCGGTGGGGAACAAGGCGGCCCTCGAGGGGAGGGGTCGCGCGCCGATCGTCGCCTTAAATCATAAATCGTCGATCATGGTTTCACGTAATACGTCGTCGATCGTGGCCAGTCCCGCGTGGATCGCCAGCATGCCCGATTCACGCAACGTCCGCATGCCGAACTTGCGGCACGCCTCGCGAAATTCGTCGAGCGAAACCTCGGCGACGACCATGTCGCGGAGCGTCTCGTTCATCACCACCAACTCATAAATGCCCATTCGTCCTTTGTAACCCGTGTTGTTGCACCGGTCGCAACCCCGGCCGTAGTAAAATTTCTTGGCCGCGGCCTCCTCGGCGGTCAGCCCCAACTCCATGATGATTTCGGGGCTGGGGTGGAATTCGGTACGACAGTTGACGCAGATTTTCCGCACCAGCCGCTGCGCCAGCACGGCCTCGGTCGTCGCGGTGATGAGGAACGTGGGGAGCCCCATGTCGCGGAGCCGAGTCACCGCCGAGGGGGCGTCGTTCGTGTGCAGCGTGCTGAAGACGATATGCCCCGTCAGCGACGCCTGGACCGCGATCTCGCACGTTTCCAGGTCGCGGATCTCGCCGACCAGGATTTTGTCGGGGTCTTGGCGAAGGATCGTCCGCAGGCACGCCGCGAACGTCACGCCGATCTCGGGATTGACGGGTACTTGAATCAAACCTTCGATATCATATTCAACGGGCTCCTCGGTCGTGATGATCTTGTCCTCGACCGAGTTCAGCTCGTTGAGCGTCGCGTAAAGCGTGGTCGTTTTGCCCGAAGACGTCGGCCCCGTCACCAAAACGATGCCGTTGGGCTTGCGAATCACCTCGCGCCAGCGCACCAGGGTGTCCGCGGTCATACCGATCTTTTCGAGGTCGAGCTGAACGACCGTGCGGTCGAGAATTCGCAGCACCACGCTCTCGCCGAACATCGTCGGCAATGTGGAGACGCGAATATCAACCGAGTTGCCGCCGATGTTGAGTTCGATTCGACCGTCCTGCGGGAGCCGGCGTTCGGCGATGTCGAGATTCGACATGACCTTGATACGGCTCGAAATCGCCGGCGCGAGGTGCCGCGGCGGCGGAACGAGTTCGTAAAGCACGCCGTCGACGCGATACCTCATCTTGTATTCTTCTTCAAACGGCTCGAAGTGAATATCCGACGCCTTGTCGCGAATCGACAGCAAGAGCACCATGTTGAGGAGCTTGCGGACGGGCGCCGCCTCGGCCATTTCCTCGATCGCCTCGAGGTCGATCGTGTTCTCGTTGCGTCCCGAAAATCGCGCCAGCCCCTTGTCGGCCTCGATTTGTTTGACGACGTCCTGGATCGATTCCTGCTTGCCCGCGTAGAACCGCTCGATCGCCGAGGCGACGTCGGCCTCGGACGCGATCGCCCCTTTAACCGTCACCCCGCCGAGGAACGTCCGCAAACTGTCGAGCGTCGCCGGGTTTTGCGGCTCGGACATCGCCACGGTGATCGATTTGTCTTTCTTATGCTGCGAAACGGGTACGACCTTGAACGATTTGGCCATCGTCTCGTTGACGATCTCGAGCAGGTCGGTCGGAACCGACATGTCCGAAAGCTTGACGACCTTCATTCCCAACTGTTCACCGAGCGCCTTGAACACCTGATCTTCCGTGGCGACCTTGAGCCGCACCGCGACCTTGCCGAAGAGCTCCCCCCCGCCTTTGTTCTTTTGCTCTTCAAGCACTTTCCAGAGAGATTCCTCGTCGAGGATCCCCATTTCCACCATGATCGTTCCCAGTCGCCGCGCCATGTCGCAACCGCTTTCTTGAACCAACCCCGCGAACGAGGATGTTCCAACGAGAGGATCAAAGATCAAAGCATGAATCGCCGATCGGCGAACCGAAATCAAAACCTCACGCCGCCGCGCAATCCGCTCGAATCGAACCGTCGAAACGAATCGCGACACAACCCAACTTGGTACGGAGAAATCACTTGGGTGTGACGCCCTAGCAAAGGCGTCGCCCGATGGAAATCAATTGTCCTCCTCTTCCTCCTCTTCGTCGTCCTCGACAATGCCGAGTTTCGCCTTCTCGATCCGATCGAACAACTCGTCGCGTTTCCGCGCCTTGAGCAAAACCTCGTGATCCTCGACAATCCCTTGCCGCCACAAGTTGTACAGCGAATCGTCCATCAAAATCATCCCGTGCTTCCGCCCGGTTTGAATCGACGAATCAATACGATACGTTTTGTTTTCGCGAATCAGGTTCGAGATCGCCGGCGTCACGACCAGCATCTCGTAAGCCGCGACGAGCCCCTTCGGCTTCCTCGGCAAAAGCGATTGCGCCAAAATGCCGATGATCGCCACCGAGAGCTGAGTGCGAATTTGATCTTGCTGATCCTTGGGGAAGACGTCGATGATCCGGTTGACCGTCCCCTCGGCCGAATTCGTATGCAACGTGCCGAAGACGATGTGCCCCGTCTCGGCCGCGGTGATCGCCGCCGAGATCGTCGCCAGATCCCGCATTTCACCCACCAAAATACAATCGGGGTCCATCCGCAACGCGCGGCGAATCGCCTCGGGAAAATCGGGGACGTCGATGCCGATCTCGCGCTGATTAATCAACGATTTCTTGTGCTTATGATAATATTCGATCGGATCCTCAATCGTAATGATATGACGATCCATGTTGTCGTTGATCCAGTTGATCATGCTCGCGAGGCTCGTCGTCTTGCCCGATCCCGTCGGTCCCGTGACGAGAATGAGACCGCGCGGCCGCTGGATCAATTGCTCGACGACCGACGGCAGCCCGAGTTGCTGGAACGTGAGAAACTCGTTGGGAATCCGCCGCAACACCAGACCCACGTTGCCGCGCTGCTTGAACACCGCGACTCGAAACCGACCCATGTCGCCGAACGCGAAGCCGAAGTCGGTCCCGCCGACCTCCTGCAACTCCTGCTGACAACGCTCGGGCGTGATGCTCTTCATCAACGCCGTCGTATCCGAGGATTCGAGCACCTTCGTCGCCAACGGACGCATATGCCCGTGCAAACGAAGCATCGGCGGACTGCCGACCGTCAGGTGAAGGTCGCTCGCCCGTTGGGTGCAAACCGTCTGCAACAACTTGTCGATCAGCAACGTGCCCATGAAGCCCTTTCGCCTCCCGAAACATCTCGCCTCGGCGTTCTTCGATGCCACCCCCCACGACAGGGGATGTTGACTTTGTCCCAAAAACCAGGTGTCAAGGGTCTCGAGGCTTCGGGCTATCGAGTTACGTCGAGGCCAAGTTCGGTCTCGGCTTCGATGGCATTATTCCGCCGTCGACACGCTCGATCAAGCGAACCGCACCAATTCGAACTCGAAGACGACTCGCCAAACCCCGTTTCATCCTCAAATCGACCCCGAAACGGGTGATCGGCGACCGTCCGTTTCCGGACAAAGCGCCCGATCCCCGCGACCCCGTTCGCCCCTCCACACCCCGCCTCGAAAGAGCGATCGGAGCCTTGGCGATCACGCGCCGATCTCCGAAGACGCCTCGTGGTGGGTGATCCGCAACACCTCGTCGATCGTCGTCAAGCCCTTCAAAGCCTTGATCATCCCGTCCTCGAACAGCGTACGCATCCCCTGTTTCCGGGCGACTTTACGAATATTTTGCGTCGGCTCGTTCTTGAACGTCATCTCGCGCACAACGTTCGACATAAGCATCAGCTCGTAAATCCCGAACCGACCCCGATAACCCTTCTTGCCGCAGTATGCGCACCCCTTGCCGCGCATGAAATTGGCCTTCTTGGCGATCTCGGGACGAAGCCCAATCGACTGCAACAAATGCGGCGAAGGCTCGTACCGCACGCGACACTTGGGACAAACCTTGCGAACCAACCGCTGCGCCATAATGCCGATCACCGAACTCGCCACCAGGAACGGTTGAATCCCGATATCGACCAAACGTGTAATGGCGCTGGGCGCATCGTTCGTGTGCAATGTACTGAAAACCAAGTGCCCAGTCAGCGAGGCTTGAATCGCTGTGTTCGCGGTCTCCTCGTCGCGGATTTCACCGACGAGCAGGATGTTCGGATTCTGCCGCAGCATGGCGCGGATGATCCTGGCGAACGTCATGCCGATCTTGGCTTTGACCTCGCATTGGTTGATCCCCGGCAGGTAATACTCGACCGGGTCTTCGGCGGTGATGATTTTGGTGTCGGGGCGGTTGAGTTCGTTGAGCGCCGCGTAGAGCGTCGTCGTCTTGCCCGATCCCGTCGGCCCCGTGACGAGGATGATCCCGTTGGGCCGTTTGATCAATCCCGAGAACCGCTTCCAATCTTCCTCGCCGAAGCCGAGATCGCGCAGACCCACCTTGATGTTCTCGCGATCAAGAATCCGCATCACGACCGATTGGCCGTGGTTCGTCGGCAGCACGCTGACGCGGAAATCGATGTCCTTCCCCGCGACGTGCATCTTGATCCGACCGTCCTGCGGGCGGCGTTTCTCGGCGATGTCCATCGAACCCATGATTTTGATCCGGCTTACCATCGAACCCAACAGCCGCCGCGGCGCCGAATCACGCTCCATCAGCACGCCGTCGATCCGGTAGCGAATCCTCACCCGTTCGGCGAACGGTTCGATGTGGATATCCGAAGCCCTCATGTTGACGGCCTCTTGGATGATCAAATGCACGAGCCGGATCACGGGAGCGTCGCCGTCCTCGAGCCCGATGTGCGCGCCCCCTTTCGCCCCCCCCACGTCGTCGACGTAATCGATCGCGGTGTCGGTGAACTCTTGGAGCATCGAGTCGACCGATTCGGTCTCGGTCGTCGTGCTCCCGTAGTATTTGTTGATCGCCTCGACGATCGCCTCTCGCGGAGCGAGCGCCACGCCGATCTCGCGGTTGAGCACAAACCGGAGCTTCTCGATCGTCTCGAAGTCCATTGGATTGTGCATGATCACCCGGATCACGCCGTTCTCCTGCGCCAAAGGCATCACGACGTTCTCCCGCGCGATCGATTCGGGAACGAGCTCGATCACCGCGTGCGGAATCTCAATCTCGCGCAGCTCCACGAAATCCATGCCGAACTCCTCGGCCTTGGCTTTCATGATCTCCTCGGGTTCGGCGTAGCCGAGCTTCGTCAACGCCTCCTCGATCGGCAGATTCGGCATCCGCTCGGCCTCTTTTAGCTGATCGGGGCCGACGACGCCGCGCTTGATCAAAATGTCGGTCCATTTTTTCGTCTGCTTGGCCATGAAAGTGCGTGCTCCGTGGTCGGTCCGCATGTCGCGGCGGCCGGATTTTCGGTGTGGGCGCCGCGCGAGTTCAATGTGGCGTGATATGTTCTCGTGTTGTAGGCGTGTCCGCGCGTCGGCCGACCGCTCGCGCGCGATCAACCCGCCGCGATCACCCGCGGACGAGCGTGGACATGACCAAAAGAATATCTTTTACGTTACCACGACTCGACCGCGACGACAAGCAACCACTTTCATTTTACGACGCGGTTCGACGTCGCGCGATCGATTTCAATCACCGCGAAGCTTTCGAGCGGAAATCACCGAGAATTCCAAGCCGCCGTTCGGCGTCTCGGCGGCTCGGCGTTGGTTTACCGTCTTTCAACGGCTTTCAGCCGCCGCGCACCAGCCTCGCGATGAAGAGCGCGTCTCCCCCCGATCCCTCGGACGTGAAGTTCCTGGCGAGCGTGCGAAACAATGCCAAAGAAGACTCCCGTTCGATACGTGACCTCCGTGAAGTCAAAATCCGCAGTCGAGAAAATACACCTATTATCCTACCTCGTTGATCGGAATGTTATGCTCGGATAACCGCGGTCACTACCACGAGAGCAAGCTTCGATTCATCATCCGAGCGTCCCGACGATTCGATCGGATTGGTCTCATCGTAAAATCAAACTTAGATCATAAGATAGATATCGGTTCAATTCCCAACTTCCAGGAATTTTTCGTTTGACTCCTCTCATAGGGTTGATACCATTAGCGATGAAGGGCGAGTCGATACCTCTCAAGGGTATCCGATTCACTCATCCCATGCGGGTTGTTTATCGCGTGCGAACCGGCGTGC
>JAKBCQ010000063.1 GCA_021807585.1 Planctomycetota bacterium
ATCGAACGCGCGATTGATTCTCACGCAAACGAGATTCACCAACCTTGACCCGCTCCCTTTCAGAATATGTAGCGCCGCCGGGTATCGTCAATCGTTGAACGAGCGAAGCGAGGGGATCGATGCTGTAACCGATCGAAATCATCCAGGAAACAAAACGTGAATGAGATCAAGAGGCGGGCACGAAGCCCGCCGGAAACGATAAACCAGGGAGCGGGCGTGAAGCCCGCGAACCACGCCGCGCGATAAACAAGAGCGGGCACGAAGCCCGCGACGATTCGGAATAAACCCCAAGGAGCGGGCACGAAGCCCGCGACCAGGCCGGAGCGTTAGCGTCGAGGGGCGGACGCCCGAGACGCGTAACACGAAAGCCGCGGGCACGAAGCCCGCGCTTCATTGTCTTCAAACACCCGTCACTTAGGCTCGATCAACGTATACGTAACTTGCACAGTCATCGTAAAATCGATCTCACCGCCGGCTATCGGAGTCGGAGAAGGCGAATAACTGGGATTTGGGCATGATTGCAGCAGATCAAATTGATAGACCGATACTCTCCCCTCCGAAGCCTGAATGAGAATCGGTGAACCGACGAGAACCCCGGATTCGTGCGCGAGCAAGTTCGCCTTCCGCTTCGCGTCATCCATCGCCCGTCTCATCGACTCATCGTGAAACTTATCGGGATTTTCCACGCCGAATGAAATTCCCCGAATCTCATTCGCTCCCGCCTCAATCACCGAATCGAGAATCGATCCCAACTTGGAGAGCTCGCGAACCTTCACGTAAACCGAGTTGGAAACATTATATCCGACGATCCGGCGGATGAAATCGGGATCGTCCACAACGCCTCTCGCATTCCTCCTCGGCTCATTATATTTCGGCGTGACGCTAAATCGCGAAGTTTGTATCTGCTTTAAAGCGATTCCGTGATTCTTGAGCTTCGCCATCAACGCATTCATCGATTCGGAGTTCGCTCGCAGTGCTTCGGTCGCGGTTCGACCCTCTTTCTCAACGCCGAGCGTAATCGTCGCGAAATCGGGAGGGGCGGCGATCTTCCCCGTCCCCGAAACCTCGATCCGCGGCGGTCCGAACCGCTCTTCCGCCGCGCCCTCCAGCCTCAAGGGAACAAGAAGAAAATAAACCGTTATCCCAAATATTAATAAATAAATCATCGCAAACCTTATTGAACGTGCGATACTTGATTTGAAACGAACGCGAATATCAGAAAACACCGGAGACTTATTGATCATACCCCCTCCCGAGCCCGTCGGAAACGGTCGAGAGTCACCGCGACGATAATGATCGCGCCGATGATCACGTCCTGGCTCGCATTAGGGATCCCGGCGTGCACACACCCGTTATTCAATACCGATATCAACAAGCAGCCGATCAACGTTCCAGCCGCGGTCCCCTCCCCTCCGCTCAAACTGCCGCCGCCGATCACGACCGAAGCGATCACCTGAAGTTCAAGACCGTCCGCGGTCGTCGGATCGCCCGAACCTCCCAAATCAAGAAACTGCATCCCCCCCGCGAGCCCCGTCAAAAGACCCGCAATCGTATAAACAATAACTTTTAATTTCGATACATTGATCCCGCAAAGTCGCGCGGTCGCCTCGTTCGACCCGACCGCGTACATCCGGCGACCCAGGATCGAATACCTCAGCAAAAACGCCACGATCGCGCCGAAAACGACCAGAGTCCACACCCCTGGCGCCACGACAAGCCACGACGGCTCGGGATCGGGCGCCAGCACATGAGACATCCAGGGCGACTTCGCCGCCGCCGGAACATACACCGAACCGTTGTCCGCAAGCCATTTCGCGCCGCCGCGATAAATCTTCAAACCGCCGAGCGTAATAATAAACGGCATCACACGTAACAGCGTGATTAAGCTTCCATTAATAAATCCACAAAGCCCGCCGAGCGCGATCCCCGCCGCGATCGCCAGGGGGACCGGAAAGTGAAGATCGCGAACCGCCAGCGTCACCACGACCGTCACGAGCGCGACCGTCGAACCGACCGCGAGGTCGATTCCCCCCGAGATCATCACCAGCGTCATCCCGAGCGCCGCGAGCCCCAAAACGACCGTCTGAACGACGATCAGCCGCCACGTCGCAAGCTGCAAAAACGTCCCTGAATCCCGCGTCAAAAACGCGAAAAAACCCGTGATCAAACCGAGCCCGATCAACGGCCCAAGAACGCTCCATAGCCGAGCCAGCGCGAAACCCGCCGCCGATCCCCGCGAACTCCCGCCCCCTCGATCTACCTGATCCGTCGACATATCGCTAATCCTTAGAGTTTCCCGCTCCCGCTCGGCGCCGTTCGCAAAATCGCCGCGTCCCGCCGATCAATCGCCGTTTTAAATCGGCAATATTTACTGATGATTATTTCGACTCAAGAGTCGCCTGAGACATGATTTCATGTTCCGTCCAGGCTTCGATCGGCCGCGTTTCGCCGAGCACCCCTTTGCGCATCACCGCGAGCCGATCGCACACGCCCAAGAGTTCCGGAAGGTACGAGCTTACCATCAGCACGGCCTTGCCGCGCCGCGCAAGTTCGCGGATCAAGCGATAAATCTCGGCCTTGGCGCCGACGTCGATCCCGCGCGTCGGCTCGTCGAGCAAAAGCACGTCGGCGTCTTGATGAAGCAACCGCGCAAACGCGATTTTCTGCTGATTTCCCCCCGAAAGCGCGACGACAGCCTGTTTCGGCCCGGCCGCCTTGACGTTCAATTCGATCAGGCGACGACTCGCCTCGTTTCGACGAGCGTTCAGGTTCAAAATACCCCGTCGCGCGTGGCGATGGAGCGCGGCAAGCGTGAGATTATCTTCGATCGATAAATTGAGCGCCAGCCCCTCGTTCTTGCGATCCTCGCTCAAAAGCCCGACCCCCTGCGCGATCCGGTCCGAGGGGCGACCGCGCGTTGTCGCGATCCCCGCAACCTTGATCAATCCCGATCGAACCTTGTCGAGTCCGAAAATCGCCCGCAACAGCTCGGTTCGACCCGCGCCCACAAGCCCCGCGATCCCCAGAACCTCGCCTCGTCGTAACTTCAAATCCACATGTTTCGGTAAGATCATCCCCGCGAGATCGACCGTCTCGAGCACCACCTCGCCAGGCTCGCTCGCGATCGCCGGAAAAAGATCCTCGGGCTCGCGACCTATCATCGCATGAATGATATCATGAGTCGTCAAACTCTCCATCATTCCCGTCAGTACCGTCGCGCCGTCGCGGATCACCGTAACCCGATCCGCGACCCGCTCCACTTCCTCGAGAAAATGGCTGATATAAACGATCGCCAGACCCCGACCGCGGAGCCGATCAAGCACCGCGAACAGCCGCTCGGCGTCGCGCCCCGAAAGCGAACTCGTCGGCTCGTCTAAAATCACCACCCGCGCGTTCGATACCAAAGCACGCGCGATCTCGACGATCTGCATACCGCCGGGAGAAAGCCGATGAACATTTGTCTGAGGATCGATCTCGGCGTGATCGAGCTCAAGCAGCGCCGATCGAACAAGTTGATTATGTTCACGCCTTAAAACAAGTCCGCGCGCCGTTCGCTCCTGTCCCAGCATCACGTTCGCCTCGACCGAAAGGTGAGACGCAAGCGCGAGTTCCTGATAAATCATCGCGATCCCTTGCCGACGGGCGTCGCGCGGATTTTTGGGAACGTAAGGAACGCCGTCAAGCGTCATCGACCCCCGATCGGGACGGTGCGCTCCGCTCAAAATCTTCATCAGCGTGCTTTTGCCCGCCCCGTTCTCGCCGACAAGCGCGTGCGTCTCTCCCGCGTAAAGTTCAAGCGTCACCCCCGCGAGCGCGCGGTTGGCGCCGAACGCTTTATGCACCTCCCGCACCGCCAGCAACGGCTCGGTCATCGCTTCCCCGGCGATAACACCCCCGCCCCCTCGAGCGCCCGCAACATGCCGAACGTGCTCGATTCATTCGAGCAAAAGATCCCGTCGATTCGCCCCCGATAACGCGTCACTAAACTTTGCGCCGTCCGCTGCGCCTGATCCGAAGTCGCTCCCGCATATTGATCTTTCGATACAAACGTAATCTCCGGATATTCCTTGTTGATCGTATCAAGAAATCCTTTTTCTCTTAAATCAGTGCTCGCCGACCCGACCATGTAACGCATCAACAAAACGCGACCTTTACCGCGCAACAACTCCCCCAGCCGCCGCGCCGCCAATACCCCGCCGTGATAATTATCGGTCGCGACATAAGCGATCGGCTTATCGGATTTCAACGATGAATCGATGATGACGACTGGAATCCCCTTGGCGATCGCCTGTTCGGCGGGCTCGACGAGCGCCTCCTCGTCAAGCGGCGCCAGCACGATCCCGTCGACCCCCACCGCGACCGCTTGACGCACAAGCTTGATCTGCTCGGTCCGATCGTCCTCCTTGAGCGGACCCTGCCAAACGATCTCGACGTTCCCCAACTCCTCAGCCGCCTTCAGAGCTCCCGCGTGAATCGTCTTCCAAAATTCGTGCGTCGTCCCCTTCGGTATCACCATCACCCGCCACTTTTTCGTCTTCGCCGTCGACCCCGCGGCGTCCGTCCCCCGCGCCTTGGGAGGATCAAGAAGTTGACGAATTTCAGCATCGTCTATATTATCATGCGTGACGAGCGTTTCTCCCGTCGACACCGATCCAATCACCGGTTTTTTCTCGAGCGCATCGACGAGCGTCTTGACCGCGGCGTCGCCCATTCGAAGCGGATTCTGCACGACAATCCCCTGCAGCGTCCCGTCGCGCAGCGCCTCGACAAGCGGCGGACTCGCATCGAAACCGATGAAAACGATCTTCGTCGGTTTCTCCGCGGCCGATGCAGACTTCTTTTGCGAAGACTCGCCGCATCCCCAAACCAGGCCGAGCGCAGCGGTCGCAACCGCGATCAACGCCCGGCGCGCGAATCGACCCGAGTTCACGCGAGCCCCCCCTTCACCAATCTAAATTTGTCGTTATGCTAAAGCTACGGCGGCTATTCCGAATCACACAATCGCATAAAATCATGAGCAAGGTTTCGGTCGCCGATCACCTCCCCGCGATCGTCGCTTCGGCATGTTTTTTCTCAGCATCACGATCCCGATTCGATCTCCGTCAGGGCGCCTCGGGCTTGATGTCGACCCAAACTCGCCGAGCGTGCGATTCCAGCACCGAATCGGCGACGACCTGCGCTTTCAAACCGTCGAAAAAGCTCGGAACCGCATCACGCTTCTCGACGATCGCCGAAACAAACTCCCACACAATGTCGTAACGGAAAACCGTCGCGGGCTTACCAACCTTCGGGTCCCGCGGGCTTTTGGAAGGCTTGAGGAACGACTCAGGGACGTCATGCGGCGCCAGATCCTGACCCGTTTTGCCCAGCAGGATCACGTTCGGCTCGTGTAAACGATACACGGCGCTCATCTCCGAGCCGTTCACCTCGGCCCATTCGTGGCCGAAACCCTCGCGACCGTACCCCTTCGCGAGAGTCGTCCCCTCCCAAACCCCCGTCGCTCCCGAATCGAACTCGCCGATCAAACTCGACCAATCGTCGACCTCGGAAGGAGGACACGATCGCCCTTCGTTGTCGATATCGCGCGGAGCAAACCGCGCAACCGCCCCGCACACGCTCTTGAGCGGTCCCATCAAATCGAGCGCGAAGTCAATTCGATGAATCGTCATGTCAAACAAATCTCCCGCGCCCGCCTTCTCTTGATATTGACGCCAGCCCCAACTCGTCTCGGGCCAGTCCAAAAACCGTTGCGATCGAAAATGACGTGGTTCTCCCAACGTACCCGTCGTCAACAAATGCTTGAGATAACGCATCGACGGAGCGAACCGATACGTAAATGCCGTCATATGAACAACGCCCGCGTCGCGCGAAGCGCGATACATCGCGCGAACTTCACCCTGATCAAGCCCGAGCGGCTTTTCGCACAACACGTGTTTATGACCCGCCGCCGCGGCCAGCACGATCGGCTTGTGCGTGAAATTCGGCGTCGCGATGATGACCGCGTCGATCCCCTCGGCGGCGCATAGCTGCGCGGGATCGCTATATAATCGTGAAACTCCCCAATCACCTTCGCGTCGTTTGAGCAAATTGGGGTCGGCGTCGCACACCGCCACCAGCTCGGCCCTTGGGTCGAGGCGGATCGCAGGAACGTGGTGATAATCACTGACAGCTCCCGCGCCGATCACCCCGATCCGCACGCGCTCCCCGTTCGACGAACTCATACGCCATCCCCTCTTTGCCACGTACTCTTGCACGACGATCCAAATCGAGCCGATCGCTCAGGATAAGTCGCGCCGAGGCGACGCTCAAGCCCCCCGCGAACCTCGGCGGTAGCAGAACGATCTCGGACGATCTCGCATCCCCGAACAAGCCCCTCGCAAATCCTCGTGACGATCTTTCCCCAAAAGGCGTTCTTTTTTGATCGCTTCAGTTCTCTTCGCACACCTCGCCGGCTTACGTTTCAGTGTGAGAGAACCGACGACGATCGGCGTCCTCAACCCCGGCGCCAGAGCCTTTGCCGGGCGTGATCAATCCATCCTGAACCGAATCGTCTCAATCCTGTGCCGGAATGATCGTTTCCAATGATTTAAACGACAAACAAATTGGAACGCGGCGACCAATGAAACGAAATCAATTAAGTCGACTGATCCAAATTTTGGTTCTGCTCCAGAACGAGCGTTACCCCAACGCGCGTGATCTCGCCGAACATTGCGAGGTGAGCCGACGAACGATTTATCGCGATCTCGACGCTCTCGAAGCCTCCGGCATACCAATCCGCTTCCACGACGAACGTCTTGGTTACGGCGTGGCGCCTTCGTTCCAATTCCAATCGCCGGGGCTCGACGACCGCGAAATCCTGGCGCTAGCGATCCTTTGTAAAACAAGCCATAACCTCCTCGAACCGCTTGGCTTACAACATTTCGCCAGGATGGGTTCGGAAAAGTTACTGAAATCGATCGCGGCGGCTACACGCGATCGTGCCGCGTCGATTCTCGACGCGATCGAAACGACAATCCCCGCACGCCAAACCCCCGCGCAACGGCGCAAGTTCCACGACCATATTCTCGAATGCCTCGGTGAACGCAGACAGGCCCGAATCGCATACCAGGACCCTCGACTCGGGTCGATCGTCACCACCAAATTCGCCGTCTATCGCTTTCTCTTCCACGAAGATTCCTGGATCATCCTCGGTCGATCAAGCATCCATTGTGCAATTGAACATATATCTTTAAATTGGATTCAGATCATCGAGTCGACCGAAGATCGCTACACCGTTCCGCCGCGATTTGACGCCAAGGGGCGATTCTCATCCGATAAACAATCATCGAATCGAGGCGATGCGATCGAGGTACGATTGGCGTTTTCACCGCGAGCGGCGCGGGGGCTCGTCGAATTCCCGTTCGCGTTTCGCGGGCGGATCGAGCCCGTACGAGGAGGCGGGATCGAGGCTTCGTTCGAGGTCGATTCGCTCGCCGCGGTCGTTCCCTGGTTGTTTCGCTTTCCCGAAGGAGTGCGAATCATCGCCCCCGACACGCTCCGCTCGCTCGTTCATGAACGCGCTTCACGTTTGGTTATGGAAGCCGATTCCTCGCCCTTTGAGGTTGCTTCTTACGGCGATCCCCACGTCGCGTAAGGCTGAATGACGCTTGTCGACGCACGCCGCGGATTTCATCAGCTCGCTTCCGAAGCGGCGCCCCGATGACAAAATTCATCCACGCTCGTATCCTGGAATTGGAAAATCGGCGGCGATGGACGGGAACCAAACGGGATCTTCGAGCGTCCAAATCCCATGACGAGCGGGCGTGACGAGCGGACTCTTATTGAGGCGTGTCGCGCGGGGGAGAAGGAAGCCTTCGGGACGCTGGTCCAGATGTACCAGGACCGGCTTTTCCCGCCCCTCCTCCGGTTGACCGGCTGCGCCGACGACGCCGCCGACATCCTCCAAGACGCCTTCCTCAAGGCGTTCCAAAAGCTCGGCGATTTTCAAGGAGAGAGCTCGTTTTACACATGGGTTTATCGGATCGCGGTGAATTTGGCGTTAAGCGGCAAGCGGCGAAATCGCCGCGCGCCGTCGCCGTTCTCGACGCGAGGGGAATCCAACTTCCTCGACCCGAGCGACGATCCCGACCGAACCGACCCCGCGGCGCCGCTCGAACTCGCCGAACGCGAGACGATCGTTCAGGACGCCCTGCTCGAATTGGCGCCCGAATTCCGAGCCGTGGTCGTCCTCAAAGACGTCGACGGGTTGCGCTACGAACAGATCGCCGCGATCCTCAACATCCCGATCGGAACCGTTCGCAGTCGGTTGCATCGAGCCCGCGAAGAATTACGCAAACGTTTGACGTCACTGATCGGCGATCAACCAGGTCGCAACGATCGACCCCGTCGTCGCGTCGCGGCGATCGAAGGCGATCTCAACAAAAATACGAAATAGCCTATTATCATTATGAAACCAATTAACGATTTATTGCTCACCGCTTACCTCGACGGCGAGGTCGATCCCGCCGAGCGGTCGCGCGTCGACGCGGCGCTCGCGGTCGATCCCGTCCTCGCCGATCGGATGCGTAAGATCGCCTCGACCCGCGACTTGATCGCGTCCTTATCGCGCACCTCGTGCCCGCGCGATCTCGCTCGAGAAGTGCTCGCTCGAATCGCCGTCGCGCCCGCGATTGATAACCCCTACCGCATGTTTTCCGATCGACCCGCCGCGGTCGGTTCCAATCAAAGCAATCGATTC
>JAKBCQ010000064.1 GCA_021807585.1 Planctomycetota bacterium
CCGCGCCCCCGCCTCGACGAGCCGACGCGCCATCAGGAATTGATCGTTGTAGCACGGACCGCCGTCGTCGACGTTCTTGGTGTCGCCGTAGCCGTACCGCGCGCGGATCTTGGGATCTTCTCGCGTAACGTCGAGCGCCTCGACAAGTTTGCTTGATGTGAGAATTTCAAACGCTCGACGTGTGAATTGATCCATCCCCTCGATCGATCCGTTCGCGTCGATATCGCGTCTCAGGCCGTCGAAGCTCGAAAGCAGGCCGCGGCGATCGGACAGTCGATCGAGCGTCATGTTACCGAGCGTCATACTCGCGAGGTCCGATCCGTTGGGGGTGAACGCGGCGTGCGACACCCCGAGATATCCCGGCGAACCGGGATCGCCCCACTCCATATGACCCATCTTGGGAGCGAGACCAATAAACGGTGGAACCGCGGGATCGACCGGCCCTTTAAGCTTCGACAAAATCGCGCCGATGCTGGGCCGACCCCCTTGCTGCTTGCTGACGGGCTCGGAATAACCCGTCATGCACTGAACCGCCGAATGCTCTCCCTGACACCCCACCAGTGAACGAATAATTGCTGCTTTATCCATCATTCGCGCCAGCCGCGGCATATGCTCGCATATATCGATGCCGGGGACATTCGTGGGGATCGGCTTGAACTCGCCGCGGATCTCGGCGGGAGCGTCCATCTTAAGATCAAACATGTCTTGGTGGGGAGGTCCGCCCGCGAGGAAGATCATGATGATCGCCTTGTGTCGAGGGGCGATCGCTCCCGCTTTGGCGTCGGCCGCGAGGATCTGAGGAAGCGACGCTCCGCCGAGCGCCAGGCCGCCGATTTTGAGGAAGTCGCGGCGGGTAATTCCGTCGCAAAATCGACCCTTCGATCCGCCGTAAATCGTCAGCATCACGAAACCTCCACGCCGAGAGATCGCTCGGTAAGCATTCGCATCACGCGATCTCGATCGAAAATCCACCAAACGTTAAACATTATCGCTCAAAGCCGCGGTGAAAGCAAGTGGTTTGCGCCGCGAACGCGCGATCTCGATCGGCGATTCGGCGGATTTCGCTCGGCGCGATTCATTTATTCGCCTTGGGGGAGGGGAATCGGCTTGAAATTGAGGGTTCGATACGAATCGGCGAACTCGCTGATTTCCACATATTGGTTTACCGAGATATCGTGAAAAACCTGGGTCGAGCGGCTTGTCGGCCAATGGATTTCAAGCGTCGCGATCCGATCGGCCTTGCCGACGCCGATCGTTTGTTCAAACGGATTCGCGCCGAAGCTGCTCCCCGACGAGATATGCCTGTGAACCACGAGCGGGTTTTCGCCCGACGTAACGATCTTAATCCGCGCGCCGATCGCGGCGCGGTTCGTCTTCACGCCGATCAGCTTGATCGTCAGCGAATTGTTCCCCCGACCCGGATTTTGAAACAAAACATCATGATAGCGATCGCCGTTGATCGCTCCCCCCATTTCGAGAAAGAGATCGACGTCGCCGTCGCGGTCCCAATCGCCGCAAGCGACCCCGTGGCCTTTTTGCAGGTGACCCGTCCGCGACGACCCCGTGACCTCGGCGAACCGTTCGCCGTTCACATTTTTGAACATACGATTGGGTATCAGCGTGTCGAGGCTCGGGTCTCCCGTACTTAAATACATATCGAGATAACCATCATTATCGAAATCGGCGAAATTGCTTCCCATCGCGGCGAACACGAGATCGAGCCCCGCGGCCTTCGTCTCGTCGACGAACCGTTTTCCGCGGTCGTTCCTGAACAGTCGATTCGACCGCGACGAATGCGATTCGCCGATCAATCCCTTGATCACGTCCCCCGTCGTGTGATCGTAACTCGTCGCAAAAATATCGAGATACCCGTCGTTGTTGTAATCCCACGCCCAGCACGAGAAGCCCTGTTTGGGGCCGTCGACATCCAGATCGCTCGAGACGTCGCGAAACGAGCCGTCGCGGTTGTTGTGATGCAAGGTCGCGTTGCCGGCGATGTTGTTGAGGAACAGATCGGGATAATCATCGTTGTCAATATCGAGCCAGTTCGCCCCTTTGGTCCACGCCTGTTCCTCGCCGTCGAGACCCGCCGCCGAAGCGACGTTCTCAAACGTCCCGTCTCCTCGGTTGTGATACAGCCGATTCGATTGCCGTTCGCAACCAATAAAAAGATCAAGATATCCGTCATTATCGTAATCGGCCCATTGTGCGGTGATCGTGTTCAAAGGCTCGATCAGCCCCGCCTCGCGGGTGACGTCGGTGAACTTGCCGTCGCCGTCGTTGCGCAGCAGGCTCGGACGGATCGGCCGATTAATCCAGGCGCCCCTGCATATAAATATATCTATTTTTCCGTCGTTGTTGTAATCGGTCTGCACGCAATAGAGGCCTCCGAGCTGATCGGCAAGCCCCGCGGCGACGGCTCGATCGGCGAATTTTCCGTTCCCCTGGTTGATGAAGAGCGCCGGGCGTTCGGTCGATTCGAGCGAGGTGATGAAGAAATCAAGCAATCCGTCGCCGTTAAAATCGTCGAGGATCGCTCCCCCCGATTGGTTCAGGCGATTGACGCCCGTCAGGTGGCCGACGTCGCGGAAGCGGCCGACGTCGAATTCGGAATGTTCAAAGCGATCGAGCTTGATCAAAAAACGCGGGTCGACCTTGGCGGGATGCTCTCCCAGAGTCATATGCGCCAAATTGAGCAGCCAGCGAACCTCGAGATCGTCGGGAAAACGCTCGAGATACTCGGCAAAAAAACCGATCGCGAGCCTCGAACCGCGCGGATTGACGTGCACCGCCGCGGGAGCGATCGGCAGAATACACGAACTTTCACCTCGGCACATAATACAGTTTTCATTTTCTCCCAACCGAAGCGCGCTCACCCCCTGAAGAAAAATCGTCTGATACGTCCATTGCGCGGCTTGCTCGGGACGATCGGCGAGATTCGCCCGCGCAACGGCGAGCTCCCCGAGCGCCTTCTCGGAGTCGCCTTCATATAAGTACATGATTGCCTTTTTGATTTCCAGCCGCGTCCGCGTCGATACGGGCGTTTTGGCGTCGGCGAGTTCGCGATCGATTCGCTCGATCGAGCGGTAACCGCCGTCGCGGGTCGCCGCGGCGATCTCCGCGAGGGTCGCGGCGGCGTCCCATCTCGGCCATTCGTCGAAGACGATGATCGATCCGCTCGTATCGATACGATCACGCGGTTTGTAATTCGGCGCCGCGGGCTTCACAACCGCGTCTCGGCGTTCGGTCGGCGCGGCGGCTTTCGTACCCTCCGATCCGCTCAGGCTTACCAGCAAAAAAACCGCGAGACCCGTTCCCGCGATCGCGGCGACAATCTCGATAATAAGCGTCGTTTGATGCCGATCGAGTTTTATCACCATGTTCTTTGATTCCAATATTAAGCCGGTTCCCACGCTCGGGTGATCGAACCATTGAATGGTCGATTCTTTATCGTCGCTTCGACGCGAGCCGAAGGCAAGAGGCCGTTTCGCTCGTCGAGCTCATTCCACGACGTTATATCAATTAATGATCATCATAATAATAACAATGCTGGAAAATTGTTTAATTGATAAGCATTTAACGAAATATCAAGACCACGATTACGATTAGGAAACCGATGCAGATCGAGATTCTGAGGATATTGGCGGTTTTTTCGAAAACCACGGGAAGTTTTTGGCGCCCGGGTCGTTCCTCGTCGGTGTCGTCCCAATCGTCGTCCCAATCGTCGTCGAGATCGATCCGCCACGATTGCGCCAAGATCACGCGGGCCTCCTGAACGTGTTCGATCGGAACCAGGAGTTCGACTCCACCTCGAGCGCCATGACCGAGCAGGTGGCTCGCCATCCGTTCGCCGTCGATGAATGTCGGAATTCCCTCGGCTTCGAGGCGAATCCGCAGCGGCTCGGATTCGGCGGGATTCTGAAACGTACACACGGGAACCCATTGAATCGCAACGCGTTCGGTCGATCGTTCGCATCGAAAGGGTTCGATTTCGATCAGTTCCACGTCGTGCTTCGGGCACATCGAACCCTGAGGAGCGAATAAAAACGACTCGCAGACGGGACAAAAACCCCGCTCGCAAGCCGTTTCGCCGCAGTTTGAGCAGAGATTCCGATCGAAACGCCGCGTCTCGCCGCATCGAGGGCAAAACCGCGGGGTCGACGAACCCGATCGCTCGGCGTGAGGATTCATAGCCTCAATCTTAACCGACATTCACGCGGCAAGCCGGCGGTTCGATCCGATCGATCCCCCGAGCGTTCGTGACCCGCCGCCGTTTCCCGGCCGCAATCGCGCCCGCCGAGCCCGCGGATCACCAATAAATCCACTCGTAGGGAGGATCGAACGGCTGAATTTCAGATTCTTTAATATTGATATGATCACCACGGCGAATAAAATCGATTCGCAAGGTTTTATATTGGGTGACGGGCTTATCGCCTCCCGGGGGGATGACGTCTTTGTGGCCGTCGGAGAGGCCTCGCACGTAGACGTGGAGCTGATCGGCGCGGGGATCGATTCCCTCGAACATCGCGACGCCGAAGACCGCGTCGTAGACGTCTTTCTTTTTGCTCGGGGGGATCATTCCCATCACCGAGACCGCGCCGATCAAGGGGATCGTGGGATCTTCGCGATTTTGGATGATCTTGACCGCCTGGGGAATGACCGCCTCTTCGTAGCGCTTGCCGGTATCGGTGAGAAGCACAAACTGGGGAATGAACATGCGTTCTTCACCGGTTTGATTGATGACGCGGTAGTAGAGGTAATGGATGTAGCGTCGACCTTTACCGGGGACATCGATCGTGCGGAGTCGGAGCGGTTTGTAGGCGAAGTCGAGAACCCAGATTCCGCCGGGGTCGCGCGGCAAGAGCGACGTATCGACGAGGCTGACGTTGAACGGTTTGAGATCGCGGCGCGAAACGGGGAGGGTGGGTAAGGTGGAGAGGAGGCGGACGTTTTCGAGCGGCGGAGGGCCGGGGAATTCCTCGGCGGCCTTACCCGCTTCGGGCTTTTCGGCCTCGGCCTTCTCGGCCTGGGGTGCGTTTGGTTTCGGTTCGGGTTCTTGAGCCGTCGACCACGTACCGATCCCGACGAAACCGATTGTGGTGATGGCGAGGGCGATTGTCCGCCAAGTAAGGTCGCGCACGAGGCAAACTCCCCTTTACCGAAATTCAGGCCGAGAATGTCTTAAATAAAACCGACGATTGAAGGGACTCTTGGCGCAAATCCAAGTTCAACTTGCCACAACCCGCGTGGACCGTCAAGTCGAAGTCGGGCCGCGACGACTGGATAATTTGGGTGGAATGGGATATTGGGCCGATTGGATCGAACATGCGGGTTGTCGGGTGTGTCTTGGTTGCTGATTGCGCGCGAGCGGGTGGGATTCGCTTTGATCTTGACCGGGGGTTCGTTGCGCCTCTAAAACGTAGGGGTAAGCCGAAGTGGCGGAATTGGCAGACGCGCTAGGTTCAGGTCCTAGTGGGCTTAAAACGCCCGTGCAGGTTCAAGTCCTGTCTTCGGTATTGACGCGACGAGACGTTGTCTCGAGCGCGTTTCAATCGGTGCGGCATCCTATTCATATGCTGAAAATTAATTTATCCACATAGCTAATTTTAGGACGGCGTGACGACGCTTCGTCCACCCCTTGGGAATTGACGTGAAAATGCCGAATCGGTCGGTAAAAACAAGGCGAGAGTTCTCGTTCGCCTGGAACCAGGCGGAGGGCGCACCGGTGTCGTCCGAATCCGTGCATTCAGTCCTTTGGCCTGAATACGCTACATATCTATAACCTGATCCGTCGCGATCGAAACGCCGATTCTCAGGGCGCCGCCCTGGGAACACAGGTGCATACATAACGCCCAAGGCGCAGCCCTGAGAACGCATGTGCATAAATATCCGCCTTCCCCATCCAGGCCGATTGAGACTGAAGCGCAGAATCGAGAAATCCGCATGACGGCTGCGAGCGTGCTGTTCGCGGAAACACCATCGAGCGAACTGTGCACTCAATCTCAACGCTTACGCATGTCAGTCGCCTCCCTCATCGCTTGAGATTGCGGCAAATGCTCCGTGAGTACGCTTCCGGTCGCATCGGTTTCTTTCGGAGCTCCCCGCCATCTTGCTCCGCTTCCTATGCGGAGAAAAAGCTTGCCCGTGCGGAGAATAGCTGCGATTATATCCGCACGGAATGCGGAGAATAGCGATGTATATCCACGAACAAGACGATTGGCCCAGGTTCCACTGGGATCAGGAAGGGCAGGCTAGCCGGCTCGCGGAGGTTCGTCACCGGCAGGGGCGGCTTATTGGCCGGATGGAGGCGCTCGGCTTCCAGCTTCGCGAGGAAGCCGTCCTCAGTACATTGACACAGGACGTCCTGAAATCGAGCGAGATCGAGGGAGAGATCCTCGACATCGATCAGGTACGCTCCTCTCTCGCCCGACGACTCGGACTCGATATCGGGGCACTTATGCCCGCCGACCGGCATGTGAATGGCATTGTCGAGATGATGCTCGACGCCACCCGGAAATATCGGGAACCTCTGACGGAGGAACGCCTGTTCGACTGGCACGCCGCCCTCTTCCCAACTGGACGCAGCGGAATGCGGAAGATCAGGGTCGGTATGTGGCGCGACGACAGCTCAGGCCCTATGCAAGTCGTCTCCGGGCCGATCGGCAAGGAGCGGGTCCACTACCAAGCGCCGCCGGCCGAGCGGCTTTCGACTGAGATGTCGCAGTTCGTGGACTGGTTCAACGGGCCGGATCTGACCGATCCGGTGCTCAAAGCCGCCCTGGCGCATCTCTGGTTCGTGACCATTCATCCCTTCGACGACGGTAATGGGCGTATCGCCCGTGCGATCGCCGACCTTGCACTGGCGCGTTCCGAGCAGAGCCCGAAACGTTTCTACAGCATGTCGGCCCAGATCCGTCTGGAGCGGAATGACTATTACGACATTCTCGAACGAACGCAGAAGGGCGATCTTGAGATTACTCCGTGGATGCAGTGGTTCCTCGGATGCCTGGACCGCGCCTTCGACGGTGCGGAGATTATCCTGGCGAAGGTACTCAGGAAGGCCCGGTTCTGGGAACAGCATGCCGGGGAGTCGTTCAACGACCGTCAGCAGAAGGTTGTGAACCGCCTGCTTGGCGGGTTCGAGGGGAAGCTCACCTCGTCGATTTGGGCGAAACTGGCCAAGTGTTCGCAAGACACGGCACACCGCGACATCCTCGACCTGGTCAAGCGACGCGTGCTGGAGAAGGACGCCGCCGGAGGCCGAAGCACGAGCTACTCGCTCACCGAACCGCCCGGGAAGAGCGGACCAAAGCCATAATCGCCTCTATAACATAATCACTACATCCGTTCGTTAAACGAAGCGCGCGAGGCGCGTAGAAGTTACAGACGAAGACTCTATACCGGATGCCGATGCTCGCGGTAATCAGCAATCTCACATCCGTCTATGCTATTCAAGTATCTGGCGACTTGATCCCGCGCGGCGCCTCGAAGATCGAGACTCTCGCCCTTGCCGGCTGCCCGAGGCGCCTGGCCAGAGACGATGCCATGCGTCAGATCAACACGGTCACCCCACGAGCCGACCCGGATCATCACGGATGAAATCGCACGAGTTCGAGCTGGACGACAAGGCGAAACCTCCTCCACGGACGTATTCGATTGTTCGGGTTTCGGCGCGAATTCAGTCGAGATCGCGATTTTTCCGACTCGAATGCGGCGGAGAGAATCGCCAGGATCTCACATTGATCGTTGATCACGCTAAAGGGATATTCACTGTGTTCTCTTTGGAATGTCGGTATCATTCCTTTTGTTCCGCGGAAGGAAGACGAAGGGATTTGCACCTATATGGATCGGTCCGCGGAATTCCAGCTCTTTCTCGGATTCCATTTTCCATGGATCGAGGAGTGATCTTGGATTAATCTCTCTAACCGAATCGGCCGGAAACATAGCCGGTGAAATCGAAAAGCGAACCGGAGGATGCCCAAGGTGTTTCGATTGCGATCTCGACCTGGACCAAACCTCAGACATCGGTTGGATGCGGGCAAGATCATCGAGACCGCGAAGAACCTCGCCGACGACGTTCACCGTCGGTTGCCGGGAACCAACCTAGCCGTGCTCGCGGACGAACTGGCCGCGCTCGCGGTCGAGACCGACAAGCGGGGCGAGCGCGCACGCCGGCCCTTCCTGGCGATCAGGGCGCTCTCCGGGTTTGCGATCGGTTTGCTCCTCGTTGGACTCTGGTATCTCGGCCGGCACATCCACGCGAGGTGGGAGTTCGGAACGATTAACAGCCTGTTCGACGCGCTCAACACCGGGTTCAACCTTCTCGTGCTCCTCGCGGGCGCCCTGTGGTTTTGCCTGACAATTGAACCCCGCATCAAGCGCCAGGAAGCCCTGGCGTTCATCGAGGAGCTACGTGAGTTCGCGCACATCATTGATGTGACTCAGCTCTATTATACCGCCGACCTCTACCAATCCGAGCACGAAGCCCCGCTAGGCAATCCGGCGATCGACGATACCTACTTCCTCTACTGCACGCGGATGTTGGGCGTGATCAGCAATCTGGCGCCCCTCTACACTCGCGGGACGACCGGCGACTCGATCCTCCGTGCGGCATCGGAAGTCGAGAGGCTCGCGATCGCCATCACGACGAAGCACCTTGCCAAGGCCGAAGCGGCGCGCGGGATGAACAGGGAAGTCGCGCAAGCCGGCGCGGAACAGGGG